>NZ_JAMOYX010000014.1:0-55460 GCF_023669465.1 Dorea sp. MB18-49 | reverse complement strand
GGAAATAATAAAAAAGAGATTGAAGAAAAATATATTCATGAACTGATGGCTTATAAGATTGAGGGACTTATTGTCTTAAGCAATACCATTTCGTCTGAAGAACTTGCTTCTTATAAACTCCCGGTTGTCACGATTGAGCGGGAATGTGACCATGTCTGCAGCGTGTCTACAGACAACTATCTGGGTGGTGTTCAGGCAACCAGTTTGTTGATACGCAATAAATGTGATGTTATTTTACACATCAATTCCATATTCCCAGATACACTTCCAACCTATGGACGTATCCGGGGATTCGAAGATATCTGTAACGAACACCATGTCGTTCACGAATTAATCCAAAGAAATCTTGGAAACACTTATCAGGAAACCCTGACTCAACTAAAAAACATATTTAACGAAATTGAAGAAAAATATCCCTCACAAAAAAAGGGGGTCTTTCTTGCAAATGACACTTATGCCAGTATGTTCCTGAATCTGATATTTCAAAAATACGGGAAACTCCCGAAAGACTATCAGATTGTCGGATTCGATGATTCTCCTATTGCAAGCGAAGCTATCCTTCCAATCACAACCGTTGGACAGCAGATTGAGAAAATTGCACAGACTGCCATGGAACTTCTGGTTCTCCAGATGAATGAAATGAAAAAAAGGAAACCGGCTCCTTTAAAAGAGCCGGTTCATAAGCAGATTACGCCTGTATTGATCCGACGCAATACTACGGATTAACATACTGAATAATACTTGCCGTGTGCAAATGGTGGATCTCCTGAAGTTTTTGGATTACTTCGGGAGATTCTTTTCGTTTCTTTTCATTAATTCTTCAGCCGTTTTTTGAATGACATTTATATCTTCTTCTAATTCATCTGCAATCTGTTCTATTAACTTTCCTTTTTCCAATTTCTTCTTTACTAGTTTTCCCATCTTTTGTCATCTATTCTCAACTTTTATCTGTTCTCCTGCCGGTCTGTTCCTTCTTGCCCCAACCAGATACAGAATTGCTGGACCAAAATTAACAATAATTCCAATAATGAAAATTGGGAAATCTGATGTTTTCAAAAAAGCTTTTCCATTATCTATTGCAATAATAATTTCATTGCAATACATTAACAAATTAACACCCATATAGATAACAATTCCTGCTGTTAACTGTTTTGTTTTTTCTGTATTATTACAGTTTGCTTCCCCATAATGTCCCAGATACCAGATGCCTATTGAAATTGCAAGCATCCATAATGTGTGTACACGTTCTCCAGCCAAAAAACAAACATTAATCAAACAACCTACAATTCCCCAAAGTCCCAACAATTGAAAATATATCGAAGTTCCTCTAATTAATTTCCGTCCTCCCGGTGCTCTGATTCCTCCTACAGAATAAATCAGATCATCACAAAATTCATGAACCGACTTTCCCAGTACTGTTTCAAAATTTTCATTACGCTCCTGTGCTTCTTCCGCCATTCCAGTGATATCTTCAATCATTTGGTCAATTTCTTTTTCTGTAAGTGGGAATGTCTTGATGTATTTTTTCATCTTCCTGACCATTCTTTTATTTTTCTTCGTCAACATAATCTACTCCTCCTTTTTCAAAATTCTATTTACTGATAATTGTACTTCCGTCCAGCATTTAATAAACTCCTGCAAATATGCCTCTCCTTCAGCCGTTAATGAATAATACTTTCTTTTTGGTCCAAGCGGCGATGGTCGTAGTTCTGAAGAAATCATCCCTTTCTTTTCCAATCGTACGAGTAATGGATAAATACTTCCCTCTTTTACATCTTCAAATCCGAACTCTGTCAATGTCGTTACAATCTCATATCCGTATGTAACCGTCTCGGATAAAATCTGCAAGATACATCCTTCTAAAGTTCCCTTCATTAATTGTGATTTATCATACATGTTTCCACCTACCTTGTATACTATAGTAGTTCTTAACTATATTGTATCACACAGTAGTGGTTTGTCAATGAATTTGCGTACAATAAGAATGGGTTTCTAACTATTTTTCCGGCTTATTCTGACATAAAAAAATCCACAGATTTAAGCTTTTCAACTTATATCTGCGGATTTTTTATCTGAGAATTTCTCAGTATTCCTACTCCTTCTCTTTGTAATGATGCGCTTCCTCCAGCATCATATCTTTCACCTTCATCAGACGGATCTGGGTGCTTCGTTCATTCTCGTCCAGTTTCATCGTAATATACTTGATATTCTTCTGTGCCTCCGGAATGATCACATGCTCCAGGGCGTTGACACGTCTTCTGGTCTTCTCAATCTCAGCTGCCATAAGCTGGCAGGCTTTTTCTGTCTCTGCAAGCTTCAGCATATCCGGTAGGATATCTGCCAGAGATTTTACGGCTCCGTCCAGATCACTCGATGTAAATGCGAATCCATACGAATAGATATCATTCGCATCTGCCGTTCTGGTCTTCGTCTCGAATACAGGAATGTCTACACTCATGACATTCTTCTGTCCGACTTCCAGATCTACTTCCTGCTTCGGTGCCATCAGTGCCGTGTTCAGGGTTGCTTCATCCATGCCGGCTTTGGCTATGACGAAGTTCTTATTAGCTGAACGAATCCCCGCTTCTACCTTTTCCCGAAGTTCCATGTTCACTTTTACCAGATCCAGGAACTGACGCATCAGTTCGTCTCGTTTATCTTTCAGAAGTTTGTGACCTTTTATGGCTGTGACCAGTTTCTTCTTAGTTCTGGTCAGTTCCATACGGGTAGGGGTTACCTGGGTTGACGCCATAGTATCACTCCTTTCTATACTTTATATATTGGACGCCATGCCGGCTCGAATCCGCTTCGCTTCTTCTCGCTGAGGGCTGACGCCCTATGCATCTTGCCAGATATGGAATGCAGGTTAACCTGCATTCCATATCTGATCAATCTGCGCATGGCTTACTGCTTACCATAATACTCGTCCAAGAACTTATCATCAATTCGTTTCAACTCTGATCTTGGCAGCATAGACAACAGCTTCCATCCGATCTCCAGTGTCTCTTCAATCGGTCTGTCGGAATCGTATCCCTGTGATACATATTCTTTTTCAAATGCATCTGCGAATTTCGCATATACCAGGTCAATATCAGTAAGAGCTGCCTCTCCTAAAATAGTCATTAATTCTTTCGCATCTTTTCCTCGCGCATATGCCGCAAATAACTGGTTCATGGTATTTGCATGGTCGGCTCTTGTCTTGCCTTCTCCGATTCCTTTATCTTTCAGACGGGACAGGGATGGCAATACATCGATTGGAGGCTTGATACCTTTACGGTACAAATCACGGCTTAAGATGATCTGGCCTTCGGTGATGTAGCCGGTAAGGTCCGGGATTGGATGCGTCTTGTCATCTTCCGGCATGGTCAGGATTGGAATCAGTGTGATACTTCCCTTCTTGCCATTCTGTCTTCCGGCTCTTTCATATAACGTTGCAAGGTCGGTGTACATATATCCAGGATATCCACGGCGTCCCGGTACTTCCTTACGTGCGGCAGATACTTCTCGGAGCGCATCTGCATAGTTGGTAATATCTGTCATAATTACCAGTACATGCATGTCTTTTTCGAATGCAAGATACTCGGCTGCTGTCAGTGCCATACGAGGTGTGGAAATACGCTCGATTGCCGGGTCATTTGCCAGGTTGACGAACAATACCGTTCTGTCGATGGCTCCTGTCTCTTTGAAAGATTCCACGAAGAAGTTGGACTCTTCGAATGTGATACCCATAGCGGCAAATACTACGGCGAATTTCTCATTGCTTCCGCGTACCTTTGCCTGCTTTGCAATCTGTGCTGCCAGGTTGGCATGTGGAAGTCCGGATGCCGAGAAGATTGGAAGTTTCTGCCCACGAACCAATGTGTTCAGTCCGTCAATAGCCGATACACCTGTCTGGATAAACTCTTCCGGATAGCTTCTTGCCGCCGGATTCATAGGCAGACCGTTGATATCACGTCTTTCATCCGGCAGGATCTCCGGTCCCCCGTCGATCGGGCGGCCCAGTCCGTCGAAGACACGTCCCAGCATATCTTCCGATACACCAAGCTCCATGCTTCGTCCCAGAAAACGTACTTTACTGTTACTTAAGTTGATACCCGTGGCACTTTCGAATAACTGCACCAGTGCATCATTTCCATTAATCTCCAGAACCTTGCAGCGGCGCTTCTCACCGCTTGCAAGCTCAATCTCACCCAATTCGTCATAGGCTACATTTTCAACGCCGCGTACCAGCATCAGAGGTCCGGCAACTTCCTGTATGGTTCTATATTCTTTTGGCATAATTTAGAAGTCCTCCTTCCCGAATGCAGCCGCAACTTCCTTGTCCAGTTCTTCTTCTACATTCTTATATTCACTTTCGATATCGGCGTCTGTTGTATATTTATAACGGCCGATCTTTTCTCTTACCGGCATGGCGATCAGTGCATTCATGTCCGCACCCTTGTTCAGTGCGTCGACAGATTTCTCATAAAATGCCAGTACCAGTTTCATCATCAGATACTGCTTACGAAGCGGCGTGTAAGTGTCGATCTCATGGAAGGAGTTCTGATGTAAGAAGTCCTCACGGATGGATCTTGCCGCTTCCATCTTCAGACGGTCAGTCGGTGACAGGGCATCCATACCTACCATCTGTACGATCTCATTTAACTCGGCTTCTTCCTGAAGGATTGTCATCATCTTCTGACGGTCTTCCATCCAGTCCGCTGCCACTTCCTCGTTGAACCAGTTTGCCATATTGTCAACATACAGCGAATAACTGGTCAGCCAGTTGATGGCTGGGAAATGTCTCTTATACGCAAGTGCGGAATCCAGTCCCCAGAATACCTTTACAATACGAAGGGTTGCCTGTGATACCGGTTCGGAGATATCACCACCCGGAGGAGATACGGCTCCGATAACGGAAAGTGCACCTTCTCTTCCTTCTTTACCAAGGGATACCACATGTCCGGCTCTTTCATAGAACTGTGCCAGACGGGAACCTAAGTATGCCGGGTAACCTTCTTCACCAGGCATCTCTTCCAGACGTCCGGACATCTCACGAAGTGCCTCTGCCCAACGGGATGTAGAATCTGCCATTAACGCTACGGAATATCCCATATCACGGAAATATTCTGCGATCGTGATTCCGGTATAAATAGAAGCCTCACGGGCTGCAACCGGCATGTCTGATGTATTTGCGATCAGTACGGTTCTTTCCATCAGTGACTGCCCGGTCTTCGGGTCTTTCAGTTCCGGGAATTCATTCAGAACGTCGGTCATCTCATTGCCACGTTCTCCGCATCCGATATAGACCACGATATCAGCCTCTGCCCACTTAGCCAACTGGTGTTGGATAACTGTCTTGCCGCTTCCGAAAGGTCCCGGAACGGCTGCCACACCACCTTTAGCGATCGGGAAGAATGTATCGATAACACGCTGACCGGTTACCAGTGGTTTTACCGGCGGCAGCTTCTTCTGATACGGACGGCCCTTTCGTACCGGCCATCTCTGCATCATGGTAAGTTCTTTGTCACCTTTTTCGGTAGCGATCACTGCTACCACTTCTTCTACGGTAAATGTTCCGGCTTTGATCTCTTTTACCGTTCCTTTTACTCCATAAGGAACCATGATCTTCTGCTGTACAACGATGGTCTCCTGCACAGTTCCGAGTACGTCACCTGCTTCGACCTCATCGCCGGCTTTTGCGACCGGTACAAATTCCCATTTCTTATCACGCTTTAACGATGCGACTTCCACGCCTCGTTTTAAGTTATTTCCGGAAATCTTCATAATGTCATCCAGTGGTCTCTGGATTCCATCGTATATACTTGTGATCAGTCCGGGACCAAGTTCTACTGACATTGGTACTCCCATAGACTCTACCGGCTCTCCAGGTCCAAGTCCCGATGTCTCTTCGTATACCTGGATGGATGCCTCATCTCCGTGAATCTCTATGATCTCTCCGATCAAACGCTGACTGCTTACACGTACCACGTCAAACATGTTGGCGTCACGCATACCTTCTGCAATGACCAGCGGTCCTGCTACTTTTTTAATCGTTCCTGTACTCATACGGACGAATCAACCTCCTTTAGCTGCCAAATATAATATCGGAACCGACAGCCTGCTCTACCGATTTCTTCACACCTGCAACTCCGGCGCCTGTATTTCCGGCGATACCCGGAATCTGAATGATCGCCGGTGTGACCTGTTCCTGATATTTTTCTATCTCATGCGTTAACTCAGCGGCAAGTTTCTCTGTGATATAGATAATTCCATATCCGCCCTGTGCCAGCTGATGTAATTTCTCTGCGGCTTCCTCACGGGTCTGGACGGCAAATGTATCAAGGCCCAGTGCTGCGAATCCGAAGATGCTGTCATAATCACCCACTACTGCGATCTTATACATACATTTCCCTTACCCTTTCCCGGATTGAATCATCCGGCAGTTCATTCTGCTTTCCGGATAAAATGATTCGTACCGTTTTAATCTCATTCTGCCTTGCAATTACGTAGGCAATTACCGGTCCTATCGTAAATGCATGATATTTCTCCGGGCTTATCGTCTGAATGATCCGGTTGTCACACCATCTTTCAAATGCCGACGGCGACTCTGCCAGTGCATCCGCACCTTCTGCATAAGCCGTTCCTCTTAAGTATTCACAGATGGCATCCATGCCGCTAAGTGCCGCTTTCGAGAGTTGGCTGACACTTAAGGAATCACATTCCGCCATTGCCCGTTTCATAAAGTCTGTTGATTTTGCGGTCTTCTGTGACCGGACAGCGATCTTGATGTCCGCCACTGCCACTGTGGATTCTGCATAATCCTGTATGATCTTATCCGGTGACTCTTTTCCCGCCTGATAGATAGCATCCAGTGCCGCCCGGTCTATGATCACATCACAGAGCTGTCCGTCTCCTGTATGAAGAAGTGTCTCGTATGCTTCTTCTCCTGCAATCCGCATACTGTCCGGAAGCTTTCCGAATTCTCTGTCTTCTACGATCTTACGCATCTCTTCTCCGGGAATCCGAACATCTTCATAATAGATATGCCGGTTCTTATCTCCGGTGCATACTTCCTTGACCGCTGCCTTTAAATTATGAAAAAGCTTCGGATAAGAAAGCACATCGAAATGTTCCATTCCGATCGACAGTTCTTTGACCACTTCCCATGTCTTTTCTTCTTCTCTCGTCAGGATTTCTTCTGCATTCCCGCTGCTTTCAGTATCTCCCCAGCCTTTCTCCTCCAGGAACTGCAATGCCTGTTCATAACTCTGGCACGCGATCAGCTGGTCAATGGTACTGTCAGAGAACAGGGATACTTCCAGGGCACGGATTCTTGCGACCGCATAGGTATATTGTTCACTCATGTTGTTCCTCCATTTCCGAACATTCCTGATATCTGAACATTCCTACTGGTTCTTCTGATGCTTTCCGCATCATACAAAGAGCAGCCGGTGAACGATATCTGAAAGCTCATCCCGCTTCGCATCGAACATTGCCCTGATCGTACAGTTCTCTTCAATTCCACCGTACGCAAGAATGAATCCATTGTCAATATTATCTCTGCCCGCTCCGGCTACAGTAAGTTTTCCTCCCTTTGCCAGAGCTATTTCTTCAATTTCTTTGCCAAATCCTACCGGCATATTTTCCAGATCTTTTACGGAGAAATAGATCTCTCCCTCCTGCGGAAGTATATATGCTTCCAGAATCGACAGAAGCATCTGATAATAATCATCCGGCGCAAGGTTTATAACCTTTTCATACGCCTTCTCGATGATCTCTGCGATCATCTCCTGCTTTGCTTCCAGAAGTCTCGTTCTTCTCTGAAGATCGATGGCTGATTTCACACGCTCTTTCTGCGATGCAGTATCTGCTTCCGACTTTTTCAGGATAGTATCTGCCTGTCTGGCTCCCTCTTCCTGTGCCTTAAGCTTCATCTGTTCTGCCTGTGCTTTCGCATCTTCGATCTTCGCATCCGCTGTCACTTTTGCCTCGTCAAGGATCTGACTTTTGATCTTATCTAATCCAGCCATTTTCCTTCACACTCCTTCTATACCTGAATTGCTGTTACGGAAAGGATAGAAATCAGAAGTGCAAGGATGGCATATGTCTCAACCATTGCAGGGAACAACATTGCTTTACCGAACTGATCCGGTTTCTTTGCTACAATTCCGATTGCTGCCGCTGCTGTCTGTCCCTGTGCTTTTCCTGAGATCAGACCAACGATTCCGATTGGAAGACAAGCTGCCAGGATCAGAAGTCCTGTCTTAGGATCCAGATCTGCTGCACCACCGCCAAGAAGTCCGATCTTGGATAATGTAATGAAACCAACCAGCAGTCCGTAGATTCCCTGTGTACCAGGAAGCAGCTGCATGATCAGTACTTTTGCGAATTTGCTTGGGTCTTCTGTTACAACTCCGGACGCTGCCTGTCCTGCAATACCAACTCCGATCGCAGATCCTGCACCTGCCAGGAATACTGCCACTGCCGCACCAAGAAGTGCATATACCATTCCCATATCATTCCAAATACTCATATCTATTTTTCCTCCTTAATATCTACATATTTTGTCTCCGCATGAAACGGTTCGAAAGGTTTTCCACCGCCTTCGTAGAATTTTCCGAAGAATTCCACAAATTGAAGTCGGTTGGTGTGGACATATGCACCAAGCAGGTTGATTGCCAGGTTCATTGCATGTCCGACGATAAATACTACGATAAATAAGATGACTCCAAATACACTCTTACCAAGCATGCTTCCCATCTGGTTGACAACGGATGCGATAACACCTGTTGCAAGTCCCAGTGCCAGAAGTCTGGAGTATGATAATACATCACTTAACCATCCGGTGATATTATAGATATCATATGCTCCAAGTGCCAGCCGAAGTGCCGGATTCTTGCTCGATCTTCCGGACATCAATAACAGTCCGAGTGCCCCGATGATTGCCAGTGCTTTTGACAATGTAACAAGCGCTGCCGGGAACACGATCTTGGTCTGTGCGATTGAAACAAATATCTCTGACGGAAGTAACATCAGGATCAATCCGATCAGGAAAATGTACCACAATACGATATCGCAGAAGAAATCCAGTACCTTTCCGTCTTTTAACAACATATATCCCTTGATCCCAAGACCCACGAACAGATGGACCAGTCCGAATGCCATCGAATAAATCAGAAGTCGCATCGGATCATTTAACGGTGCAAACCACAGCGGCTTGATCGTCAGTTCTTTTCCAAAGAATGTGCTCGATACGACGTCTACGACATCTCCGAAATATCCACCGAATAAGATTCCCCATACCATGGTAGAAATTCCACAGTACATGAACATTTTCATAGATTTCCTCATACCGGCACTCATGCGCGGGAATTTCTTAAGGACGATCAGACACACGATTGCGATGATCGCACCATACGCTGCATCTGATAACATCATTCCAAAGAAAAATACATAGAAAAATGACATGATCGCGGTCGGATCGATCTCTCCTTTATGCGGAAGTCCGTAAGACTCCAGGACTCCTTCCACACTTTCCGAAAATCCGTTATTCTTAAGGATCACCGGTGGTTCTTCGTCTTCTTTTAACTCTTCTACATCGATCACACAGTCATATGCATCCCCGATTCCTTTCTGGATCGCCGGTATCGCTTCTTTTGCTGCGTAACCACTGATAATAAATGTACGTCTGGACTGCGGAAGTGTTCCCAGTACTTCGTACTTTTCTGCACGCATCCGGTAATAGTCACCGATGATCTTCAGTTCCTCCCGGTCTTCTGCGTAAGATATGATCTCTCCCCGGATATCTGCAATTGTCTGTTCGATCTGTCTGATCTGTTCTTCCAGTTCTTCTTTCTGCTTTGCCGGAATCTGCTCTGTCGATACAACCGGTCTTGAGAATCCTGCAGTGCGGAGTGTATTCTCCACATCTGCTGCCTGGTCCTTCATACAGAACACGCTTAAGTACACGGCATCTTTATCCTGACTTATAACCGATATATCTACGGCTTCGATCTCCGGATGATCTTCGGCAATCTTTCCGTAGATCATTTCCAGTGTCGTCTCCGCCGCCATGGTTCCAAGAAGCATTGCCGTCTTTTTCGTGCCCGGATAATTCATCGCAACTTCCAGACTCATCCATGGTGTAAGTGCTTCTATCTGGGTATTCCGCTTCACGATCTCAGCCTGTGCTTCCGCAATTTTCTTATGATCAGCGATCAGAAGTCCCGCCACTTCCATGACTGCTTCCTGCTTCGCTGCGGCAGCTTCCATCGTCTTTTTATCGATCAGCTCATTTCCTTCCAGACTGGCGAACATGGATTTTTTCTCCGGTGTATACTGATTCAATACATCCAGTGCGTTTTCCGTGATCTGCACCCGTTTCTCGAAGCTTGATTTCGCACTCTGCGTATCCATCTTCTCGAATCCGGCTTCGTCCTGCGCGACCTGATGCATCTCTATCATGCCCATGGACTGCAGTTTTTCCAGAATCGCTTTCCGGTCATGTTTCAATGCGCAGATACTGATTCGCTGCATCTGCAATACTGCCATAACTGCATCCCTCCTTTTTTATTTTTTCACGTTCTTACTCTTCCCATATCATCAGAGCAATGCTTTGATGACTGCGGATACCGCCTCCTCTTCTTTTCCCTGAGCCAGTGCTTTTAATGCTTCTGTCTCCTGTTCCGTCTTCTCGGAAGCCTGTTTCTTTAAGACTTCTCCTTCTTCTTTCGCCTGCAAAAGATCTGCTTCTGCCTGTTTCTTTGCATTTGCTACAGCCTGCTCTTTTATCTCTTTTGCCTCTCTGGCAGCTTTTTCAAGGATCTCGGTACACGTTGCATCTGCTTTTCTTATGATCTCATCCGCTTCATTCTCCGTTTCCTTGATGGTCTTAATGGTTTCTTCTACCATTCATCTACCACCTCTCCTTCAAAAAATACAAAATCTAGTTTAAATTATAATCTTATTTCTGCAATTTTACCATACATTTATTACATTTGTTGTAAATTGTATGTCACTTTGATGCACTTTTATCATTTTGTCGTTTTATGTTTGTGCACTTATTAATGAGTAGAAACGCCTGCCAGCGCCTCCTGTATTTTTTCATATACCTGGTATGAAAATAAGGATATCATCTCATTTTCTCAACGAAAACGGACAATATCCTTATTTTGTCTAAATAATATGGAATTTATACAGATTGGATTCCTTTTCTTACCAGTGTAATTCGTGAAGATGCCCCTCCAGATTCATACCTGCAAATCCGTTCTGTCTGAGTGCTTCGTAAAGCACGATCGCAACCGAGTTGCCGAGGTTCAGCGAACGGATGTCGCCTACCATCGGGATACGCACGCAGTCTTCTTTATGCTCTACCAGAATCTCTTCCGGGATTCCGGCACTTTCTTTTCCGAACATGATGTAGCAGTCCGGTTCATAATTCACTTCTGTATATACCTTCGGTGCTTTTGTCGTTGCCATGTAGATCTTGGCTCCCGGGTTCTTTTCCAGGAAATCATTGTAATCAATATAGGTTCTGACATCCAGATGCTCCCAGTAGTCCATGCCGGCACGTTTTAAGTTCTTTTCATTCAAGCGGAAGCCGAGTGGCTCGATCAAGTGTAATCTGGTGTTGGTGGCTACGCAGGTTCTTCCGATATTACCTGTGTTTGCCGGGATTTCTGGTTCGTGTAGTACGATGTTTAACATGTTGTGGTCCTCCGTTTTCACTAACTTACTTTTTCAAAATCAAATATTGGATTGCACTGAAAATGCATCCTATTCTTTTTCAAATAAAAATTCTATATAGCTGTATATTTCCGAAAAGTCAATCTGACATTTTCCAGCAAATATCTTCACCGGCACCTGGTCTTCAAAACCATAGATGACCGGTAACTCATTATGTTCCAAGTCATATACTACAACTTTTTTCTTATCCGGGTCAACCATCCAGTATTCTCTGACTCTTGCAGTGATATATTTTTTTAGTTTTAAGCCCATATCTTTTTTTCTTGTAGATGGTGACAATATCTCGATTACCATATCCGGAGCTCCATAGACATGACTTCGAAGGATTTTATCTCTGTCACAGCATACAACGACGTCCGGCTGCAGCATCGTCCGGTTATCTTCATCTAGTTGTACGCTGACCGGTGACGGCAGTACCATACATAATCCTTTGTTCTGCCTAATGTACTCTCTTAATCTGATACTGATTTCAAATGCAAGCTGCTGATGAATCGTGGTTGGCGCATTCAGGTCGTAGATGACTCCGTCAATCAATTCCACTCTATATTCGTCCGGAATCGCTTCATACTCTTTTAGTGTGTATTCGCCTTGCTTTTTACCACGAAAACTTTTCCAGATATCACCTTCATGATCTGTGCCATCTCCATAGATGCGATAAGCCGATACGCTTTCTTTCATCATACCAGGATATGGATTAGAAACAGATCCTTTCATATCTTCTGGTGATCCTATGTTTCCAGACGCTTTGTAGTCTCGTCCATGATTATCTGTAAATATAATATGTTCAATCGGAAATGCTTTTTCCAACTGACAAATTGTGTCATATCTTGGTCTTTTGGTTATTCCGCTGAATATCTTTTGTACCGTTCCCAACGGTACACCGGAACGATCTGATATCTGCTCGCAACTGAAACCTAATTCTGTTTTCTTCTTTTTCATCTCTTCTACAGTCATAGGATCATCTCCTTCCTTCTACAGGACTCTCCATCGATGGATTCTTCCGAACATGTGGTAATCTATATTTCTGGTATTGTTTTCCATATTTTATTATATATCATTCCATTTATCAAGTATATTTTCCATATTTTATTATATATTATTCCAATTCATTTCATCTTATCCAAATCGAAGTAAAACATTTGCCACTGGCGGCTTTTTGAATATATTTTTATACGCAAAATCCGCCGGACATTTTCCCGTCCGGCGGATTCCTGCACACTATGTAATATTTTATTCCGTCCCATTTACAGTCAGCACATCTGCCTACTTATTCTTCACATACTTCTTAAGCAGATACACCGGCGTACAACTCCATGCATGGCAGTAGCTGTTCACGATCGGTGAACCATACGGAGAATACTCCGGCTGATCCGGATCGAATGCTTCCCAGTAGGTATCCGCTCCAAGTGAGATCATCTTACCCCAGTAGCTCTTCATCAGATGGATGGCCTCTTCATCCAGTCCTGCCTCGAATAATGCTTCCACAATGTGATGATACATATATGGTGTTGCGATATTCTTCACCGGGAATAACTCCTGAATCGTGGTCTGCATGATGGATTTATTCTCTTCGTCTGACATTACATGTGCCAGCACCATCCACACCTGACTTGCAATGTTGTATTCATCCCAGGCTGTTGCAAAGAGGTTCTTTTCCGGACGGAAAAGCACGTTCTTTGCATAGTCTGTGATCAGCTCCAGTTTCTTTTCGTACATGCTGATCTCAGAGTCTCTTACGACTTTGGCAAGCTCGATGAACTGCTTCATGACATAGATCATCTCTGCCTGTCCTGCTGTGTCTTTATTAAAGTCATTGGACCAGTCTACGAATACCGGATAGTTCTCGTCCGGATTCAGTTTGCCATTCTCATCGAACATCTTTAATGTAATGTTCATCTGCTTCTTGGCAATCGGATACAGTTCTCTTATCAGCTCCTCATCCGGGTGTGCTTGATGAAGATCATATAAGGTCGAGATGAAGAACAGGCTGTATTCGAACAGGAATGTATCATCCGGTACATTCTCCGGCTTTACGAATACATTTGCAGAGATCTTACCTTCTTCTGTCGTCATAGCTGCGAACAGATACAGGCATCTCTTTACCAGATCCGTCTGATCAAAGGTTGCGTAGTTTGCAAGCGCCTGCAGTCTGAGATCTCCAAGCCATAATCTTCTGTCACGCTTTGGTCCGTCCTCGAACACGTCCTGTGTACAGTCCGCCAGCGTCTTCACACCGATATCATAAATCTTCTGCAGTTCCGGATCTTCGAATCTCATCGGTTCGAAGCCGCTGTAATCTGCAGATGTCTCTGTCACAACCGTCGGATCAGAGAATACTGCCTGCCACTTCGGAGATGTATCCAGAACCTTCAATTCTACATAACGGAAGCTGTATCTTCTCGGAAGTTCCAGTGTTGCCGGAAGCTCATCGATATGAATGAACTCTTCCTGTATCCACGAACGGCTGAGCCATCCTTCATAGTCTTTGGACTCTGCCGCAAGCTCTGCCGGAAGTTCTGCAAACTTAATACGCATATAAAGAGGTGCATCCATCGGGGATCCGGTCTGGTCGATATGAATCTTAAATGTTCCGACTCTGTGATTTCCAAAGTCAAGAATCATTTTATCATTTCTTTTCAGTCCATATTCTTCAATCTTATCAATGTTCTTATCACTTTCCGTTACACCGACACCGTTTAATTTCAACGGATCTTCGATCACTTCGACAATACGTGTTGGATGGATTCTTTCTTTTTTGATCTCCGGACGGAAGCCTTCTGCTTTTGCCAGTAGTTTTTCGTCATGTTTAAATTTTACATCATTATTGATCTGAAATGTAAATGCCATGTTCTCTCCTCCTGCTTACATCTGTCCGACGCCGTGTTTTTTCTGTAACATAATCATTCTTGTTCCGGCAATTGCACTGATCAGGACGATTCCTGCGAATCCATACATAGTTGTGTGGATTCTGTCACCGGCTACCAGATAAGGTGTTACAAGTGCGAATAATCCACAGCAGAATCTTGAGAATCCATTGATGAATCCCTGCATAGAAGCTCTTGCCTCAACCGGGAAGGACTCCTGTGTCCATACTTTGTAAATAGACTCTCCGGCAAACTGGTTACCGATGTTGTAGCATGCAATCATACCTACGATCATAGCGATCGTTCCGCCGCCAAGTGCGATACCGATCATGGCACCTGCCTGAATTACGATACCTACATAGAAGAATTTGTTTCTGTGTTTACTTCCTGCTGCAGATGCAAATAAGATTCCGCAGATCAGGCCTACAATATTCAATACGATTCCACATCCCGTTGCAAGTGACTGTGATGCATTTGCCTTAACCAGGATATAAGTCTGGAACTGTCCGAATGTATTAGCTAACAGGTTCCAACATACATAGAAGATAATGATGCGTGAGAAAAATGATACATATTTCTTTCCGTCTGTTCCTTTAAAAAGAGATGCAAATGATACTTCTGTAGAAGTCTTTGTACCTTCTGCAGCGCGGTATTCATCTCCTGCCGCATGAAACTCTTTGAATTTCTTAGAAAATGTTCTCCATACGAATGCGATTCCTGCAAGTACGGCCAGTAATGCGAATACCATTCTTGCTCCTGCTGCGCCTTCTACGTGAGATACGATAAATGCCATTGCGTAAGATCCAAGTACACCAATCTGCCAGAATACCTGTGTCGATGCGATCAGACTTGCAGATACTTTTTCATTCGGTGCATCATGTGAGATTACAGTAAGGCTGATCGGAAGATCTGCTCCAGAAGCAAATCCTGTGATGATCAGACCTGCAAGTAATACCGGGAAGTTGCCTGACAGTACGCAGATTGCCGCACCGATCAGATACATCAGGTTCATCATGTTAAATGAACGGATCAGTCCGAATAACTTTGTAATATTTCCTGCGAGCAGTGAACCTGCTGCAATTGCAAATGTAAGTGCTCCTGAGAGGATTCCGACCTGCCCGTCGGTAAGTCCAAGTCCTGACTGCCACACTGTAATTGTAGCGGACAGTCCGATGATGATACCGGATCCGAGCATAGATCCGATTCCTGCCGCACCAACCAGCGGCATATATTTCTTCGTTTCTGCTGATTTATTCATAATTAATTCCTTTCACTCATTCTTGTTTCATATGTTCTGGTTCTATTATTTATTCTGAACTTTCCTGCGTTCTTCCAGTTCTTTCTGAATCTGTGGAAATTCCTTATCCAGATGGTAAAACGACATCGTGATGATCGAGCAAATGATCAGGAGCGCCGGAATGTAGATATACATCATCTTGATCGCCGTCAGTGCATTTGCTGTCTGATGAACGGCATCTGCGTCATAAGCTCCCCAGCTCAGTAACAGACCCGAGATTCCTCCGGCTGCTGCCTGTGCTACTTTTCCAAGGAAATCGTTGATTGCCGACAACGTTCCGGTTGCCTGAATACCAGTCTTCCACTCTCCGTAATCCACCGGATCTGCCTGCATGGAGAAGTAGATACTCTCCTTACATCCGTATCCCGCTGCAGATATCACTGCCCCCGCCAGGATGACCGATGTATTCACAGTTCCGATAAAGATCACGGCCAGACCTGCAAGCTGTAATCCTGCGGATACGCTGTAAAGGTTACGTTTTCCGAGACATTTTGCCAGAAATGGAACGGTTAAATTTGCCACCAGCGGTACCATTGTCATAACCGTAGCTACCATCGTTGCCATTTTTGCACTTTCCACGTAATATTTATAGTAATAAACAAGTGCAGACGACTGAATGAAATAACCTGTCCACATGAACAGAATGTTAAGTGCAAATAACTTCCACGGTGTATTATGTGCCGCAGACTGAATCGTCTCTTTTCAGGTCGCTGACTTTTCCGTCTGACTTAAGTTATTCTCACGAACCAGTGCGAATGTAAGCAAGAAACATACACATCCCGCAACTCCGAAGATTCCCATAACCACCCGGAATCCGACTGCTTCGTTCCCGTTTCCGACTATTTTTACCAGATACAATGCGGTTGCAGATACAATCGTGGAACCCATAAATGCGAAGAATTTTCTCCATGTCGCAAGTACGGTTCTCTCATTCATATCATCCGTCAAAGTTGGCAATATGGACGCCAGCGGAATATTTACCACTGTATACATGAATGACAGGAAGATGTATGTAACATATGCATACACCAGTTTCCCATCCGGTGAAATGTCCGGCACACTGAATGCCAGTAATGCTGCCACTGCAAACGGCACAGCTCCAAAGAGAAACCATGGTCTGCTCTTTCCCCAGCGGGTTCTGGTCTTATCGATTGCGAATCCAACCAGTACATCAGTAACAGCATCAATAATCCTGCAGACGATAAACATAACAGCGATCGATGCTGCATTGAGTTTCATAACGTCTGTGTAAAAATACAGTAACTACAGAGAAATCATCTGCCATATTAAGTTACAAGCAAAATCTCCAAGTCCATAGCCAAATCTCTGTCTGTACAAAAATGACTTTGTATTACCCATCTCTTATCCCTTTCTTATGATTTATCGCGCGCTTTCTTAACTTCAAGAGGATTATAACGCAGAAATACCTTTATGAATATTGGATATTTTGACACGTTAATTGACTTTTTTTGACATATATGTGATGATAAGGTTAAAAATGAGTGGATATTGACTATTTTTTACAACATACTGAATTAACAACTTCTTACAAATACTTTTTAACATTTACATCATAATATGCTGAGGTACTATATTATGGCTGATTTAGGGAAAACATTAAATGAATTATTTGAGCTGAATGAAGATGAGAAATTTTATAAAGATTATTTTGAAGTTTCTGCTTCTTCCGGTCAGTTGAAGAAATTTCTGGATAAGGTAGATCTGGATGATGCCATCCGCCGCCATCTGATTATCCCGGAACTGCTGCCGGATATCATTTCTTATGAAATGAATGATGATGAATACTTTAAAGACAATGACCGGAATGTATTCATCAGCAAACATAATCGGTACACGCCTCCGTTTTTACACAAGCACGACTTTTTTGAGATTATCTTTGTATTTACCGGACATTGCTCGCAGACTATCTCCACGACCAGAAAAGATTTTACCGAAGGGGATCTGATCTTTATTGCCCCAGGTGTGTATCATACGATGGAAGTCTTTGACGATAATTCCATCGTATTCAACATCCTTCTGCGAAAATCCACATTTTCACAGATGTTTATTCCGCTGATGAAGGGGAACAATCTGTTAAATGAATTCTTCTCGGAAGGATTGTATCATTCCCAGCAGATCGACTACGTTATCTTCCACTCCGGCGGTGAGCATCTGATCGATTCGCAGAAAGAGATGCTAAATGTATATCATGAACACCTCTTTCACGATGCATTTTCCGATCAGGTTCTGGTCGGCATGCTTACTCAGCTCAGCGCAAAGATGATGCGCCATTACCGGAATACGGTAGAATCTTCTTACCGTGACAAGAATGAACACCAACCGGAAAATTTTAAGGTTATGCACTATATGCAGAGTCATCTGGAAGATGTCACTCTGCAGGACATCGCGGATCATTTCGGCTTCTCACTATCGTATTGTTCCAGACTGATCAAGTCCACGACTGGACAGTCTTTTAATAACTGGAGGCGGCTTCTCCGGATACAGAAAGCAGAACGGCTTCTGGTGAATACGCAGAAGTCCGTTGCGGATATCAGTGAGATTCTTGGATATGAGAATCCAGAGACATTTATCCGGGCGTTCAAGAAAGAGCTGCATATTACTCCGGCGAAATACCGGAGCCGGGAGATTACTCCAAAGACAAACTCATAAAAAATATCCGGCAGAAAATATCATCATTTCTGCCGGATGTTCCTAATACTCTGATATACTTCTCTCCACCTGCACTGCCGCGATCGCACCATCTGCTACCGCAGTCACTACCTGGCGCAGGCTCTTGACTCTTACATCTCCGGCCGCATACACGCCCGGTACGTTGGTATGCATATCCTCATCCGTCTTAATGTATCCCTTGTCATCCGTCTCTACTTTATCTGCAAACACACCGGTATTCGGGATCATACCGATGAATCCAAACAGTCCGAACAGTCCGTCTTTCGGATCAGCTTCTATCTTCGTAAACTCCCCGGTCTTTATATTCTTCACGGTCATCGTCTGAAGCAGTCCGTCGCCGCCCACTTCTTCGACTACCGAATCCCACAGAAATGTGATCTTCGGATTGGCAAATGCTTTCTCCTGAATAGACTTTGCTGCACGCAGCTCGTCTCTTCTGTGAATGATCGTAACTTTTCTGGCAAATTTTGTAAGATACAGCGCTTCTTCCACCGCTGCATCCCCGCCGCCCGCTACATAGACTTCCAGGTCAGTAAAGAAGTTCGCATCACAGGTTGCACAGTAAGAGATTCCACGTCCCTTGTACTCCTGCTCGCCTTTGCATCCGATTGGTCTTGCATATGCACCGGTTGCAATGATGATATTTTTCGCCTGATAGGTATCTTTTTCGCCTGTCAGGACTTTGATATCTCCGCTCAGTTCTGCATTTGTGATCGTATCACGGACATGTTCTGCGCCGAACTGTTCTGTCTGTTCGTACATTCTGCGTACAAGAGAAACTCCCGTCTCTCCTTCTACGATCTGTCCCGGATAGTTTTCTATTTCGTCTGTGTTGATAATCTGGCCGCCGGCCTGTCCTTTTTCGATGATCAGGGTATCCAGTCTGCTTCTGCCTGCATATAATCCTGCGCTTAATCCCGCCGGACCGGCGCCAAGGATGATTACGTCATATATGTGATCCATGTGTATCCTCTCTTTCTTTTCGTATGTATTTTTAAAATTATTGATCGTATGATTCTATCTTATTTTACATGATTTTAGCTGTTGGCATACCAACAAATTACAATTAAAAATTCCCTTTTTATTTTTATATTACTTGCTAAAGATATATTTCTATGATATTATAATTATACAAAAAACAACCGCTCAAAGTGGTTGGCCATATTGAGTAATAGAAATCCACCCAGTCCTGCCAAGACTTTTTAGAGGGTGGGTTTTCTATTTCCTACTGACATATCAAATATATAAAAGTCAAAATTTTTATTGTTCATTTACACCACCTCCTATCTATGTATCTTAGGAGGCCTTCCACCCATATTGCGGTTGTTTGTAGTAGTATATCATATACGTTTTATTTATTCAATTATTAAATAAACTTCATTATATCTTCCACAATCTGCTCTTTCGTCAGATGATTCTCTTTCAGAACTTCTGCCACATCATAACGATCGAGGAACTCTTTCTTCAGTCCGAAGTTCAGAACCTTCATGTCCGAATCTCCGTAGAATCTTGCGATCTTCTCACCGAATCCGCCATCCAGAATACCATCTTCCAGAGTGATCAAAACATCATGCTCTTTCTTAAGCTCTTCCAGAAGTTCTGCATCAATACCTGTAATATAATATGGATTGATCACAGTTGCATCTGTTCCGGTTACTTTCTTAAGCTCTTCGGCAACTTCTTTACCAAGTCCGTAGAATGTTCCAAGTCCAATCACTGCAACCTTAGAACCTTTCTGAGTTACTTCGTATTTGTTCAGATCACCGAAGTCTTTTGTAATCTCTTTTCCGTCTGAGATCACGCTGCCGCCCGGAAGCTTGATTGCTACCGGATACTCATTCTGTTCGATACTCCAGTCGAGCATTGCCAGGTATTCTTCCTTCGTTGTCGGAGCAAGGTATACCAGATTCGGGATATTTGCCATCATCGGGATGTCACATAATCCAAGATGTGTCACATCGTTCATTCCGTATACCGAACCACAGAATGTTACAATAGTTGCCGGGCTGTTGTTGATGCAGAGATCCTGTGCGATCTGATCATAAGTTCTCTGTACAAATGTACTGTATACACCATAAACCGGTTTTCCGCCATTTGCAGCGATTCCAGAAGCAAGTGCTACGGCTGTCTCTTCTGCGATACCGACATCTACGAACTGTTTTCCTGCTTCTTTTCTCTTATCTTCTGTGAATCCCATAACGGTCGGGGTTCCGGATGTGATTGCTACTACTGCAGGATCTTTTTTCATCTTGTCCAGAAGATAATTCAGGGAAATGTCTGAGTAGTCTTCTTCTGTCATTTCGTATAACGGTTCACCTGTCTCGATCTTGAACGGACCGCTGAAGTGCCAGTTCTCTTTGTTCTGCTCTGCCGGTGCATAACCTTTTCCCTTTAAGGTATTGATATGGACAACAACTGGTTTCTTGCTGTCTTTGACACTCTGGAATGCTTCGATCAGCTCTCCGACGTCATTTCCGTGATCCACGTAAATGTAATCTAATCCCATAGCTTTGAACAGGTTGCATTCTGCCTGTCCGTTTGTCTCACGGAGTAATTTTAAGTTGCCATATAATCCGCCGTGATTTTCTGCGATGGACATATCATTGTCATTTACAATGATGATCAGATTTCCGTCTAATTCTACTGCATAGTCCAGTCCTTCCAGTGCTTCACCGCCGCTTAAGGAACCGTCACCGATCACTGCGATCACATTTCCTTCTTCCCCTTTCAGGTCTCTTGCTTTTGCAAGTCCACACGCAAGGCTGACGGATGTAGATGTATGACCTACAGTGAAATGATCGTGTACACTTTCATTTGGATTGCTGTAGCCGGACACATCATCGTAATGTTCTTCATAGAGATATGCATCCTTTCTTCCTGTCAGCATCTTGTGCGGATAGGTCTGGTGTGATACGTCATATACAATCTTGTCTTTTGGTGACTCGAATACATAATGCAGTGCGATCGTTGCCTCTACCATACCGAAGTTTGGTCCGAAGTGTCCGCCGTGGATACTGGCTCTCTTTAACAGTGCTTCTCTCATCTCACCTGCCATTACGGTCATCTCGTCTACGGTTAATTTCTTTACGTCTTCTGGTCCGTTAATCTTTTCTATATACATGAACTATTCTCCTCCCAGTTTAATACTCCTGTCTTTACTGCTTCTTCATATTTGGAAATTTTGTGATTCAACCGGTTGATCGCTGACTCTATCCGCGCTTTCTGCTCTTCTAACTTCTCTCTTTCTTCCGAAAGAAGCTGAAGTCTTGCTTCAAATGTCTCGTCGCCCTCCTGATATAATTTTACATACTCGATCAGTGCCTCCACGGGAAGTCCTGCTTTTCTCATACAGATCACAAGCTCCACCCATCCAAGGTCTGATTCCTGATAGTCTCTGATTCCGCCTGCCGTACGTGTTACTTCCGGTATCATGCCGATGCGTTCATAATAACGCAGGGTATCAGCGGAAATGTCATATGTTTCACTTACTTCTTTTATCGTCAATCCAGGCACCACCTTTCCGTTCATTACTATAGCACTTGGAGTTCGCTCCAAGTCAAGATTTTTTCCAAAAATGTAAGAGTAAATTCCGGATTATACAATTCATCCTGTATTTTCTGATATCTGCAGAAGCTGCATAGCAATAACAAAAGCCGTCAGGGAATATAATTCTAATTCATACATTAACATTCCCTGACGGCTTTTCTATTTCTATTATTTCTTTTAAATTCTCTTCAAATCAGCTTCCGTCAACCTTACTTCTGGCTTCTCAGTCTCTCAACAAACCGACTGAGTCTTCCGATCGCTTCTTTCAGATCTTCCAGTGAGTACGCATACGATATACGCAGGAAACCTTCCCCGCTCTCACCAAACGCACTTCCCGGTACGACCGCAACCTTTTCCTCTTCTAGGAACCGCATTGCGAATTCTTCAGAAGTCATACCAAATTCTTTGATACTTGGAAAGATATAGAACGCACCAAACGGCTCGAAGCATTCTAACTTCATCTTTGCAAATTCATTGACCAGATATCTTCGTCTCTGGTTGTATGCATTTCTCATCTGCTGTACTTCATCTTCGCAGTGGCGTAAGCCCTCGATGGCTGCATACTGGCTGTTGGTCGGCGCACACATGATTGCAAACTGATGGATCTTCAGCATCTGTTCTATGATCACAGATGGTCCGCAGATATAGCCAAGTCTCCATCCTGTCATGGCAAATCCTTTGGAGAATCCGTTGATCACCAGTGTTCTTTCCTTCATTCCCGGAAGGGATGAAATGGACACATGCTCTGTCTTATATGTAAGTTCGGAGTAAATCTCATCCGAAAGTACATACAGATCATGTCTCTTCACAACTTCGGCGATCGGCTCCAGATCTTCTTTTGTCATGATCGATCCGGTCGGGTTATTTGGGAACGGCATTACCAGCATCTTTGTCTTTGGTGTGATCGCTGCTTCCAGTTCTTCTGCTGTCAGCTTGAATTCATTTTTCTGCTGAAGCGGAATCACAACCGGGTTACCGTCTGCCAGAATCGTACAAGGCACATAAGACACATAACTTGGCTGCGGGATCAGGACTTCATCTCCCAGATCCAGCATTGCACGCAGTGCCACATCGATTCCTTCACTTCCTCCGACCGTCACCATGATCTCATGATCCGGGTCATATTCTACATGGATCTTACGTTCCAGATATTTACTGATCTCAATCTTCAGATCCTTAAGACCTGCATTCGATGTATAGAAAGTCTTGCCCTGTTCCAGGGTGTAGATACCTTCCTCTCTGATTCTCCATGGTGTGTCAAAATCAGGTTCTCCTACACCAAGGGATATTGCGTCCGGCATCTCACTTACCAGGTCAAAGAATTTACGGATTCCAGATGGTTCGATGCCTGTGATTTTCTTAGATAATGGATTCCTCATCATGGTGTTATAAGCATCCTTTCTGGTTTTTTCTGTCCGAACATGATTGTTCCGTGGTCTTTATATTTCTTTAATACGAACTGTGTACTGGTTCCTGTGACATCTTCGATCGGTGATAATTTACTTGATACGAACTTTGACACTTCCTGTAATGTCTTGCCTTCAATCAGCACCATCATGTCAAAATCACCGGAGATCAGATATACAGCCGATACTTCCGGATAATTACAGATCCGTTCTGCGGTCTTGTCAAATCCTGTGTCACGCTGTGGTGTTACTTTTACTTCGATCAGTGCATTGACGTACTCGGTTCCTGTCTTATCCCAGTCGATCAGTGTATGATACCCACAGATGATCTTTGCTCTTTCCATGGCTGAAATCTCATTTGCTACGGTTACTTCATCGGTTCCAAGAAGAACTGCCAGTTCTCCGAGGTCTACCCTGCTATGCTTCTCCAGATACAGGAGTATCTGCTTTCTTAATTCTTCCATCATTCATACCTCCGCTATAAAGCTTCAAGATCTCATCCGGAGCCGGACGGTCGATATAACGCATCTCTTCTCCATTTCTTAAGATCTTATCGTTATTGTCTGTTGTATGTCCGATTACTGCTGCTGTAATCCCCTGATTGTTCAGCGCATCTGCCAGTACTTCCCCATTGTCAGTCACAGCCAGAAAACTTCCTGTGGATATCATCTGATACGGATTCAGTCGGAAATGTTCGCATACCTCGATCGTTTCCTGTAAAATGCTGATCTTCTTCATATCAAGATCCAGTCCCTGATTAAGTTCCAGTGCAAGATTCCACAGTGCTGCCAAGATTCCGCCATCTGCGACCTGACGTACGACAAATGCGCCCCCGGCTTTTGCGGCTTCGATTTCTTTTGGAGCAAATATCTGCTGTCCGTATGACTTTATCTGCTTCATGAAAACCGGCGCAAAACGAGTCTTAAGTTCCTGTTCTTTTTCTTCTGTGATCCTGAGCATGCCATCCATTCCCGCATGACCCACGAACACGATGTCCCTGCAGGCTCGTGCGGTTTCCCGGTTCCAGGCTTCTTCCTTCGGTGCCTTTGCAATTCCCGTAACAGTCACTGCGATCACCTGAACCGCCGGATTGGCGGATGCCTGTACCGCAACAAGGTTTATGTTATATTTTTTACATGCTTTTTTCAGAAGTTTTTCAATCTTGTGGATTCTGGATTTGAACACATATTCCGGATAGGCAATCTGTACACTGACGCTTGCAGATGTTTCGTGCGTATCCTGCATATCCTCGTTCTTTATATCTGTGTCTGTTTCCTCGTCTTCTGTTATATCCGGGCAGACAGAAAACACTGTACCCTGCGCTGCCAGTGCATTTGCAGTCTGTGCAAGTGCGTGTACACCGATCTGCGGTGATAATCCGTAGACGGTAACTGTTTCACTTATAAGCTGTTCTGTCTGTGTCTCTAACTTCATGCTTGTTACGTTCCCCTTTTATCTTTTATTCTCTTCATTCCCAGCATTCCGTACATTCTTACTATGTCTGCACGATGGCAGCACACTTTTCTTTATATAAGATGCTTATACAAGATACGGAATGATCATCGTTGCCACCATGGCAATGATAACAATAAGTACAACAATTGATACAATTCTTCTTGTTCTTTTATTGTTAAAATTCATTCTTCTACCTTCTTTAATTCTATTCCCGTTACCGATTATCAGTTTTTACGTAAACAGTAACGTATTTCTCTACATTTTATACTCTTTACAATATTTTTGCAAGAAACAATCCTCACATTTCGGACTCCTTGCACTGCAGATCGTACGTCCGAATGTAATGATATGAATATTCCAGAGAATCCAGTGATCCTCCGGCAGTTCCTTCATCAAATCCTGTTCGATCTTGTCCGGATCCTGATTCTTCGTAAGTCCGAGCCGATTGGATATGCGCTTTACATGTGTATCCACGACCACACTCGGCACGTGATAGATATTTCCGCGGATCACATTGGCTGTCTTTCTGCCTACTCCCGCCAGACTTAAAAGGTCTTCAAGTTCTGATGGGACTTCTCCGTTATATTTATCCCGGATGTCTTTCATACAGGCTATGATATTCTTCGCTTTATTATGATAGAATCCCGTTGGTTTGATATCCTGTTCTAATTCTTTCAGGTCTGCGTCCGCAAATGCTTCGACAGACGGGTACTTCCGGAACAGATCTTTTGTTACAATATTGACTCTTGCATCGGTACACTGCGCACTTAACATCGTAGCGATCAGAAGCTGCCACGGAGTTTCATAATTCAGATAACAGATAAATTCTGTTCCGTATTTTTCATCCAGAAGTTCCAGGATCTCTCCCGTTCTTTTTTTCATAATTCTATTTCCTTTTATATTAATACTTATTTTATTCTCACTTTATCAATTTCCACTTTACAGACCCTGGCTTCCTGATTCAGCGGGTTTCTGTTCTGATAATCGAACAGGATATAGGTATCTGCCAATTTAAAATATTCTAAATGCGTCATTTTACGCATCTGATTTCTGTCGTATTTTCCATAATCCGGAAGGTACATATGTGTCTCTTCTTCTTTTTCATAAAATGCTCTCGCCACATTCTTTTCCACCAGATAATCCCCGGCGAATTCCGGACGGCTCTTCGCATTTTCACGAAGATAATAATCATATGTGAGCACTTCCCGGAACAGATCTTCTTTTTCTTTATGATGAAGCCGTATATAATTCAGCAGTATCTCATATCTGGCACTCCGCTTGTGTTGAACGGCGTTATAACCATTGTCTTCGTAATAAGATGCAAGCCGGTCATACATGGTGAATGCAGAATCGTATTCCTTTTCCAGTTCTTCCATCGTATTCGTAAACTGACGGCTGTTATAGTAGACCTCCACCATCTCCTCAATCCCTTTCAGGCGCAGCACATCTTCATAGGAAATCCATTTTGTATACAGTACTTCATACGGTGGGTGCGCTTTATGGACAATGCCGTACTCTTCCTGATGCTCCTGCATAAAGGATCCCTTAAGCACTTTCAGAAATCCCAGCTGGAGCTGCTCCGGTTTTAATGCATAGACATCATCAAAGGAATGTGCGAAGCTTTCCACATCTTCGTACGGAAGGCCGGCGATCAGATCCAGATGTTCGTGCACATTTCCCTTATTCTGAATTCTTCTCACGATTTTAGATACTTTTTCAAAGTCCATAACTCTGTGGATCTCTTTGATCGTCTTCGGATTTGTTGACTGTACACCGATCTCAAGCTGTACCAGTCCCGGGCGCATCTGTTCCAGAAGTTCCAGTTCTTCTTCATTCAGAATATCTGCGGCAATCTCAAAGTGGAAGTTCGTAATGCCATTATCATGCTCCATGATATATTTCCAGATAGCAATGCTGTGGTCGTGTTTGCAGTTGAATGTACGGTCAACAAATTTCACCTGCGGTACTTTGTGGTCAAGGAAAAACTGCAGCTCCTTCTTCACCAGTTCTATATCCCTGAAACGCAGACGCTTGTCCACCGATGACAGACAATAGCTGCAGGAGAACGGGCATCCTCTGCTTGTCTCGTAGTAAATGATCTTGTGTTCAAAATCTTCCATATGATCGTAGACAAATGGGACTTCGCTCAGATCCATGATCGGACGCCACGGATTGTCGATAATTTTCTCTTTTTCTTCCCGGAAAGTGATTCCGTCCACACCCTTTAACTGGTTATCCACACTCTCCGATTTCTTCCAGGAATTATCCACATTTTTATCCTGATATCCACATACATTTTCTCTTTTTTCGAATTCATTTCGGTATATCCGGCAGATTTCTTTGAAAGTTTTCTCTCCTTCGCCTTTCATCACTCCTTTGACACATGGAAGCCGTCTTAATACTTCTTTTGCATCATAGGAAACCTCCGGCCCGCCAAGCCAGATTGGCATATCCGGACGCAGCTTTCCGATTTCCAGCACAATTTCTTCTATATAGTCCAAATTCCAGATATAGCAGGAAAGGCAGAGAATATCCGGTTGTCTCTTATAGATGTCCATCAGGATATCGTCCTTTTGCTGGTTGATCGTATATTCTCCGATCTCCACCGCCGGATCCTCGGCATAGGCTTTCAGGCTGTAGACCGCCAGATTGGAATGTATATATTTTGCATTGACTGCTGCCAGTAATATCTTCATTATTCTTTCCTCCAGATCAGAATTTTTCCCTTCAGGCATACACCTGATCAGATAAATTCTCATATATCTAGGTATTATAAATTGGTATCGCCTTTTTTACAACATTTCCATTGACTTTTTGCCCGGAACACGTTAAAATGTTGAGCTGTGCAGCCGGGGTGTTAGCGGTACCTTGCACCTGCAATCCGCTATAGCAGGGGTGATATTGCGCAGAGGGCTTGTTTTTGCAGAGCTGCCCTTGGAAAGTGACGTTGATGTTTGGGTCTTACGCGACGGGACTCCATGAACCGTGTCAGGTCAGGAATGAAGCAGCACTAAGTGGAACCTCTCGGGTGCCGTAAGGGTGCCTGGGCTGAGTTAACTACCAAGGTAACGTCTGTGAAGGCTCGTTCGAAGCGCAATGCACATAAATAATAATATAGTATTCATCTTATCCACTGTGATTTTTCGCATGTGGGTATTTTTTATATACAGAACCTGCCATGGCCGGTTTTCTATAAAAATAGAGACAGAAGAATTTCCAAAATTCCTCTGTCTCCGTTTTTTATACTATGCCAAATATTAACGCCAGCAATATCACAATTGCATTTGTTACTGTCTGTACCGGAACTGCCTTCTTACAGAAGTGCTGTACATCTGTCTCTGTCAATGCACATCCAAGATAAGTTGATGAGTTTGTCGGTGTTGAACTCGTTGCCAGTGACAGGTTACATACGAACGGTGCAATGATCGTCACTGCTGGAATTCCAAATCCTGCCCCGATAGAGATGAACACCGGATACATTGCATTAAAGATCTGGAATGGAATAAAGTAAATGATAATCACACATAACAGCAGTAAGATGATATGTATATATTCCAGCATGAACTTCGGACAGATCTTAATCAGTCCGTCTGAGATAGCTCCTACCATTCCCGTATTATTGAATACTGCCTGATATACAGAGATTGCAAGCAGCATTACGATAATGTTCAGATACATCGGTCCGACTTTACCAAATATCTCACCAAAATTCTTTGGATAGTTGATCATTGCCGTTACGACCGTTGCTGCCATAAATACCAGATATGGAGGCAGACTGAATACACCAAGACCGACCATGAATACAATGAATAAGATAAAATTAATCCAGAAAAGCTTTGGCCGTCTGTATGGATTCTCTTCTACTTCTTTTGTCTCCTCTTCTACATTTTCTACAACTACGCCAAATGTTCCCACACGTTTCTTATGCTTGATCCCAAAGTATACCCACTGCAGAACGATGGCCGGGATAAAACATAATGCCCATGGAACCGATGCCTTTGACAGTTCATTGGCAGATAATCCTGCAGAAGATGACGTATATGCCATTCCAATCCCCCACGGAATGAAGCACATCGCAGACATTGCAGTCTGTGCTATGATAAATGCTGCCTCACGGTCAAAATCATATTTCTTATAAAGTGGTACCAGGATCGGGAATGTGATCAGGTACGCCGGTGTAAAGTTTCCTGTCAGAATTGCAAATGCTGCAATTACGGATGTCAGGATCATAATTACGATGACATTCATCTTATCGCCAAGCTTGTTCGTCACTGCTGATACGATAGTATCAAATACTCCTGCTTCTGTAAGCATCTGAAAATACAGAAATGCAAACAATAACATGAATCCCGCAGATTTCATGATCGAACTGAACTGCTCCAGTACAAAGTCACTTGTCTCCTGTAAGCTAAAGCCCAAAAGTAACGAGCAAATGATCGGTACAATAAATAATACAAAGTTAAATGGTACTTTCTTCGTGACAACCGTTGCCACAACGATCAATACCAGAATAATGGCCATTACAGTAGCATTCATAGTCTGCACCTCCTTAATTCATGTGTGCTTTCAGGAATTTTTCCACAATATCCATATTCTTCTCTGTCCAGAATGCCGGATCTCCGTGTTTTGCATTCTCTACCAGATAGAATTCTACTTCTTTGTCTTCTTCTCTTAATTTCTTATACAGGCGGATACTCTGCTCCGGTGCTACCAGATCATCGGCAAGTCCGTGCATCATCAGGACCGGTGGTATCTCTGTCTCTTTTTTTACATAATTCATACAGGTAACTGCATTGGAAAGTTCCGGATATTCATATACATTCTTCTTACCGATCAGCATTCCTTCCGGACTGTCCGGTTCTCCCTGGTTCAATGTAGTTGGGAAATCTTCTTTTATCTGTACGCATGTAACTCCGTAGAAATCTACGATTGCATTTACCTTGCAGGAATATTCTCCATATACATCTGTGTCCATCAGCTCCTGATCTGCCGTAACCCCCGCAATAAACGCTGTATTGCCGCCGCTTGAATCTCCCATTATAAAGACCTGGGACGGATCAATACGATATTCCTCTGCATGTTTTCTTAAGAAACGTACACCTGTCTTTGCATCTTCTACAGGAGCAGGAAATGTAGCAAGATCGCTTTCTCTGTATTGAAGAATCGCTGTCACAAATCCACGTCTTGCAAGATCTGCCATTGCTCCAAGCCGTTTATAGTTGTCCTGTTTTCTCCATGCCGATCCCTGAACATACAAAATTGCCGGATATATCTTTGGTGCTTTGGCATTCGTCTCTGGTACGATCATCTGGAGCGTACGCTCAATCCCGTCTCTGTTTACATAGCATACATCATGCTTATATATACCATATCTCTCCGTTCCGTCTGCTGTGAGTTTCTGAACCTCTTCCATCCCCTCAATCTGTGTCCGGAAATCTTCAAAACTCATATTTTTGATTTCTTCACTTGTCATTATCCGTTTCCTCCTGACCCGTTTTTCTATATTGTTAATTTTATAACTGGATACAGGTATCAGGTCAAGTGTACTCTTATTAATACATTTTATAATTTTCAGTCTTTTTAATCATTTTCTATTAATTTTTTCTATTCTTTTCTTTCTAATTTCACCTCTTCAATGGCATTTTACCTCACTAAAGTGCAAAAACCTGAGATTAGCTCTCAGGTTTCAGTAATATATATATTTTCAAATAATTCCAATCATTTCCTTCTTCATCATGTGTGATCTTAATCCTTACACAGTAAGCATCTCCCGGTATCTTTGCATCTTGTTGAAACTTTCGGTATATCTTTCGGATTTTCTTCTGCAGCACTCCTTCCGATGCATACGGTCCGGTAATTTTCAGATACAGGACAAATGCTCTTCCGCCTTTTATCCTGGTATATCCTTTTTGCCTGCTCCAGACATTTTCATTTTTTTCGATATCTTCTATATACTCTGCCCGTACTGCCTGTCCCCAGGAGAACTGGTTTTCCGTTCCATTCAGACTTTCTCTGCTTATCTTAAGTACCGATTTGCTTTCCGGTGCATAATCCATGAAATTAATCCCGTCCGATTCAAGTTGTGCATTTTTGCCATATTCCAGGTTATTCGTCTGAAATCTGATCCAGAAATCCGGCATTTCTTCTATATACCAGTTTCCCTGTTTCTTTTCTATCTCTTCCGTCTCTGCAAGATAATCCGTCACACGTTTTTTTAATTCCTGCAATTCTGACAGTGAAGCATCTATTTCCTCTAATCTTTTTTTCAACAGATTATCTATCGCTTCTGAATCTGCTTCCTTTATCAGATTCCCGACCTCTTTCAATGCGAACCCAAGATTCTTATACTTCATACATTCGTAAATATCCGTACATGCCCTTATATCGTAAGACCTGTAATTCGAATGTTCTCTTCTCGTAGAACTCAGAAGACCAATCTTCTCATAATATTTTATTGTATGTACAGACACACCTGTAAACTTTGCAAGCATTCCTACTGTCTTTTCATTCATATGATCACCTGTCTTTTATATTTCCCCGGTCTGTTCTTTTTCCAGCTGCTTTTTCTTCTTCCTTGCTTCTCTCAATTCTTTAAAAAATGATTTCATCATCTGACTGCATTCTTCTTCCATCACTCCTGTCGTCAATTCTACCTGATGATTAAATTCAGGCATATCCAGAAGATTTAAGATAGAGCCTGCACAGCCGGCTTTCGGATTCATACATCCGACTACTACCCGTGTCATCCGGGACTGTACGATCGCACCGGAACACATCTGGCATGGTTCCAGAGTTACATACATCGTACAATCCTCCAGTCTCCAGTCATTCATCTTCTTGCTTGCTTTTTTGATCGCGATCAGTTCTGCATGCGCCAGGGTATTATTATCAATTGTTCTGCGGTTATATCCTCTCCCAATGATCTTATCCTGATATACGATCACACATCCGATCGGCACCTCACCGATCGCATATGCTTTCTTTGCCTGTTTGATTGCTTCTTTCATATATTTTTCATCTGTGCTTTGCATATTCATTCTCCGTCTATTTTCCTGTTTTCTATCTCTTCTGTGGTTCTACACAGTCATGTGATCCTCTTATATCCCTACACCAGTATCCGAACTTCTCTCTGTCATTCTTCTCTTCATCTGTAAGCTTAAGATCCAGCTCTTCTGCAGGAATGAATTCCGGAAATCCAAAGCTTTCTGCGGCTTTTTCTTCCTGCGGATGATACACTCCCGGTACTCCTAATTTTAACCGGTCATCACGGACTGTCAATATCAGATGGTGATAATTATAATACCCGTGGATCAAAAAACTATTATTTGCATGTCTCCATTCACACCTCGGAAGACACACCATATCTTTACGCTGGATCTTGCGGACTTTCCCCCCCAGGCAGGCCTCTTTTTCCAAATCATCTTCAAGTTTCCCACTCTCTGATTCTTCATCCTGCAAGGTTTCCTTCTTACATTCCGGTTCTTCGTCCTGCGCTAATCCCTTCTTACATTCAGTTTCTTCACCCTGCACGGAATCTTCTTCCATCTTCCACATTTCCATCCTGCAGACGTTTACTACATCGTCATTCCAGACTGCCGCATACCAGTGTCCATTTACGTCCTTTAATATAATTCCGTTGACAAAATCATAATTTTCTTTCTTACCGACATCCTCCGGTGTATAGCATAGCTGCCAGTTCACCGCCGGGCCAGGAACCTCTGTCACTCCCTGCGGGATTCCAATACATTTATCTTCTGTATTCCAGAACAGATACACCCTAAGTCCCTGCGCATTTTCTTCCATCCGGAATCCTTTTCCGTGCACATGGATCACGCACTGATCCACATCCTGTTCTACTTTTACGAAGCCTACATTCCGCATCTTTTTCTCTTGTTCGTATTCATACAGATATCGAATAAACCGTCTCAAAATATCCTCTCCTGTTTCCGGCTATTTATCACAATCTATTCTGAAATATTTTCTTTTATGCCATAATCGCATTCAATTCCTGATACAGCCTCTTCGCATAGCTGTCTGTCATACCACAGATATAATCCGTAACCAGCAGAAGTCTCAGATAAAGACGATAAACTTCTGATTTTTCTTCTGCATGATAACGATATGCTTTTTTATAATTATTGGAAATAAATGAAATCAGTCTTTCTTCTATTGAGTTCAGTTTCTGCGTTGGATCATCATATTTTATTGCTGCACCGACAAACCTGTCCAGCAGATTATCCAGCATCACCGCCTCTTTCACTTCCATACGATAGATCGTCTCTGTTTTAAATACACATTTGCACGCTATCTCTCCAAGCAGTTTTACCAATCCTTCAGCCAAAGTACCTGCAAACAGATCTTTTTTATACGTGCCTTCCATAATCTCTTCATAATGAGAAGTAAATCCGGAAGTTGCGCAGCCAATCAAAAATCCCTGTGCTTTTACGATCCAGTTCTTCACTGCATAATCACCGGGATCATCTACCCCGTTCTTCTTTGCACGGTCGTATAATTCTACCAGTTTATCTGCCGGACAGAACCAGTTCTGATCTTTCTCTTCTGGGTCTGCATACTTTTTCTCCCTGTTCTGTAGTTTTCTGAGTTCATCTCTGAGACTATGATATGTAAGAAATCTTTTTACAAATGCATCTTCAATATCTGCGGTCTTATATGCAATATCATCTGCTGCCTCAAGTATAAAGGTAAGTGGATGTCTGTGATTTCCCGCACCCGTCTCTGATACAATATCCTCGAACAGTTCCCGGTCTGCATAATAATAGCCCATCTTCTTCTCTCTGATATCTCCTGATTCCGGATGGATCTTTGTAGATGCTACCGGATATTTTATAATTGTATTCAAAAGCGCATACGTCAGATTCATTCCATTTTCATCTACCAGAAAATGTAATTTGCTGACCAGCCTAAGTGCCTGTGCATTTCCTTCAAAATGATAAAAATCCTCCCTCATCTGAGGTTCGAGCAGCTCCTCAAGTGACGTTCCATGATATGTCAGAAGCGGAAGATTTCTTTCAAACCATTCCCTGATTGCCGCTTCTCCATAATGACCAAACGGTGGATTGCCGATATCATGAATCAGTCCTGCACACTGAAGAATATTGCAGATATCCTCTTTCATCTGTACAGTGAAACTGGAATCTTTCTTGTGTACCAATATGCTTTCTCCTATATTCTGACCCAGAGATTTTGCCAGCGAAGAGACTTCCATGGAATGGGTCAGTCTCGTACGGATAAAATCACTTTTATCCAGTGGAAATACCTGTGTCTTATCCTGAAGTCTCCTAAATGACGCACTGCCGATGATTCTGTGATAATCTTTTTCGAATTCACTTCTAAGGTCTGCATCACCATATTTTTGACTCTTGTATCTGTTCTGTCTTTGACGTTTTGTTGATAAAAGCCTTGTCCATTCCATTTTCTGCTCCTCCTTCATATTTTAATCTACAAAATTTGCCACCGGAAGTTCCTGTAGGCGGCAGCTTCTCTTGCATCCCCTTGTACAAAAAGTGTCCAGCCGGAGATCCGGCTGAACACCTTATTCATAACATTTTCTTTCTATGTTCATTCAACACTAATCCAGATAGATCGGCGGCTCATAATCTTTTCCGAGAAGTGCCTTTTTACGTTCCTGATATCCAAGGAATGCCCACTCCGTCATATCTGTCCACTGATGTTTTCCTCTGTCATATACCTGTACATAGCCGATTCTCTTCGGATGCATTCTTACGCTGTTTGATTCATATTCATGTCCTGTGTAAGGATTAAGTTCACCTTTACTGAGATCCTCTTCATCGGATGTGAATAAGTCTTCTTCATTTTCCTGCGCATACCGGCTCTGATATCCGTTATTCTCATAACCGGAGGTCTCATCAGCTGCTGCATATGTTTCCTCCTGTTCCGGTTCCTCCGGCATAAATTCTTCTGCAAGTTTCTCTGACTCACCGTCTCCCGAATAATCAAACTCATGATACTGGATTTCCGGCTTTTCTTCTTTTGCCGGTTCTTCATGCGCTGATTCTTCTTCATGCTTTTTACGTATTCCGAAGAGCGCTCTCCATCCATGCGCTTTCTTCTCCGGTTCAACTTTCTTCGGCTCCGGTTTTTCCGGTTCCTCTGGCTCTTCTACTTCCGGTTCTGACTCATGAGCTGGCTCCTCTGTATATTTCGGTTCCGACTCATAAGCCGGCTCCTCTGTATATTCCAGCTCACTTTCATAGGCTGGTTCTTCTGCATATTCCGGCTCTGCTTCATACACTGGTTCTTCTGCATACTCTGGCTCTGCTTCATACGCCGATTCTTCTGCGTATTCTGGCTCTGCTTCATACACCGGTTCTTCTGCATATTCTGGCTCTGCTTCATACACCGATTCTTCTGCGTATTCTGGCTCTGCTTCATACACCGGTTCTTCTGCATATTCTGGCTCTGCTTCATACACTGGTTCTTCTGCATATTCCGATTCTGACTCATACACTGGTTCTTCTGCATATTCCGATTCTGACTCATACACCGGCTCGTCTTCATATACAGGTTTCTCAGCATACTCCTCTACACTCGCTGCAGGTTCTTCTTCACTTACAGTCACCGACTCTTCTGCTTCCGGTGTCACAGCTTCCGAACTTCCGGTTTCTTCCACCGGCTCCTGTATCTCTTCTTCCTGCTCTTCTATTTCTGTGGCAGGTTCTGCTGTCGCTTCTTTCTCTCTTACAAAATCAAATATTGTTTCCTGAACATATTCCGGATCTGGCTCTACAACCTTTTTAGACTTCTTCTTTTTCTTCTTTTCTATTGCATCTAATTCTTTATGAATATCTACAAGCTCACCTATCGTAATATCTCTTTCTTCTGCTTTGGCAGGTGTTTTCTTCTTTTCAGGCTCTGTAATTTTCTGGGCCTTTGAAGGCTTCTCTTCATGCTCCTCATGTTCTTCTAATATATCCAGATAAAACGGACAATCAAGAATCTTTGCGATCATTCGCATATCCTGCTCCTGGAAATTATCTCTGCCAAGACGCTGGGTCAGATTCTGACGCGACATCTTCTTTCCTGTCTGTTTTTCTATCTTCTCTGCAAGTTCTTTGATCGTCATCCCTTTACGGCTCAGAATGATCTTGACCTGTTCTCCAAACGTTAATTCCAACATTCTTTTCCTCCTTATTATTCTTACTCTCCCATACTCTCCTCGTGTGCTTTTTTATGGTTTTGTAAACATTTTTCTATCTTGATAAATCTTTATTTTTCCCTTTTATATTCTAACAAATCACAGAAAACACGTCAACTCTGCTTACGTTACATTTCCCCGAAAATAAAGGCTAAAAATGAAGTTTTTCATTCAGTTTTTTAACGGTCTTTTCATCCATTTTGACTATTTTTCTATCATAAGAAATGATTCCATTTACCTCTTCTTCTATATCCGATAATTGTGTGTAAACAGTTGCACTTAATCCACGGCTGATATTCGGAATAATGAGCTTTTTTATCAATTTCTCATAGCCCGCCGTAAGTTCTCTTTTTCTCTTGAACTTTTTATAACCGTAGACCTTTTTCTCGTACATACTATGCTTCGGAATCTGCAGCGAATACCCGCCAAACTCAGTAAGTGCCGTTACCCTCTTTTCCGGTGTTACATGCAAGGGGAAGAAATAATCATGGATGCTTCGTATATCCCCGCACCCCTGATCAAACCAGCCACTCGCAGAATCTGTCAGCCTGTAAGGATCTTCTGCCCTTACTATATCTGTCATCTTCTTCGTCTGAAACTGTCCCCATCCTTCATTAAAAATAACCCATGTAACAATGGATGGATGATTATAAAGCAATCGAACCGTCTCCTTCATCTCTTTTTCAAACTGTCTCTGCCCGGCCGGATCCTGACGTCCCATCAGATGAATCCTGGTATCTTTTGCCCGGATATGCATTCCCTCCATGGCTGTCGCCATATACGTTACATACCAGCTCTTATAATCCCGTCCTCCGTTCACCATATCCTGCCAGACCAGCATACCGATACGGTCGCAGTGATAATACCATCTCTGCGGTTCTATCTTAATATGCTTGCGGATCATATTGAACCCCAGGTCCTTCATCTTCTGGATATCATAGATCATCGCTTCATCACACGGCGGTGTGTATAGACCATCCGGCCAATATCCCTGATCCAGTACTCCCTTTTCAAAATACGGCTCATTGTTCAAAAATATCCTCGGTATTCCCTCTTTGTCATTTTTAACTTCTACCTTACGCATGGCAAAGTAACTTTCTACCGAATCCTCTCCCATCCTCACATGAAGATCATACAGAAATGGATCTTCCGGACTCCAGCTTCTCATATGTGGTATCATGATCACACACGGCTTTCCCGTCTTTCCGGATGCTTTCACCGGCCACATCTTTCTTGCCGTTATCGTAACTTCGTAATCAATATCTTTTATGCCATGTTCTTCTTCCATCTGGATCATTATAGAAGACTGGTCATAAAGAGGTGTGATCTTAAGATGTCCGATATAACACTCTGGAACTTTTTCAATCCATACGGTCTGCCAGATTCCACTCTGTGCCGTATAGAACATCCCTCCGTTTTTAAGTTTCTGTTTTCCTCTGCTATAATAACAAGTCTCCGAATAATCTCTTACTTTTACGGTCAACAGATTCTTTTCTTCTTTTAATGCTTCCGTAATATCATATGAAAATGGAAGATAGCCTCCCACATGCTTTCCCTGTTTCTTTCCATTTATATATACGACCGCACACTGATCTACCGCTCCAAAATGAAGGATCCATCTGCTTCCCTTCTCCGGCTTTACTTCATCCGGAAGCCTTCTCTTATACCATAGATATTCTTCTGGTTTTAACTGTCTGTTTACCCCCGACAATACAGCTTCCGGCGAAAACGGAACCAGGATATCCCCATCCATTTTCTTTGGAAATCCTTTTGTTTCTCTTATTGCATATTTCCATATTCCGTTCAGATTTACATAGCTTTTTCTGCGCATGAGCGGTCTTGGGTACTCCCCTAGTACATTCTTTTCATTTATATTGTCTGCCCATTTTGTCATTAACTGTTTCATGTTCATACACCCCTTTATTAAGCAAGTCTGACTTCGTGTAATCTCCCCTCGATCTCATTATCTGTCGTAATTACCGCGACCCTTGCGTCCCCCTGCTCCAGTTCGTACTCCCTGCACAGATATTTCTCTGGATATTCCTCAGGCTGCTTTTTCAGATATGGTATGCCGTCCTGTCCCCAGGCAAATTCATATGTGCGCATGTCCAGGCCCATTCCTCTTCTGGTTGCTTTCATAAAGCTTTCTTTTAATACCCAGAAGCGGTAAAACCACTCCGCCTGTTCTTTTTCATCCTTCCCATTGCGGATGATCTCACATTCTTCCCGGCAAAAATACCGTTCTGCCACCGGCATCCGCAGCTTTCCCTTCATCTCCACATCACAGCCTGTCTGAACATCTTCACGGTCACTACAGGCACACAATACATATTTTCCCGAATGTGACAGATTGAAAACTGCCGATTCCGGAAGTCTCAGAGCCTTCTTCATCTTTTCCCACAATATCCAGGCACCGACACTCCTTGCTTTGTCATCCACATTTTTAAGTTTATCCGCTTTATCTTTTCTCCACTCAGGCACTTTATCATAATATGCCTGATACGTCTCTTCTATTAGTAATGGTGTAATATCTGCTGCCCAAACACTTACCATTTTCCCACTCCTTTTTTACTATACAATTTTAGTCTAACACACTTTTTTAAAAATGAAAGAATTTATCGAATAAAAGTGTTGACAATCAAATCCCTTTGCGTTAATATATCATTAGTTTTACACTTTAAGTAATTAAAGTTTTGCAGTGCGAATATTTTACAGTGCGACTATGCTAGACTCACACGGGAAAAGAAATATCACACAGGCACAATTATCATACATGTTGGAGGATATTTATTATGATTATCGTATTAAAACCACGCACTACAAAAGATGATGTTTCTCGTGTCGAGAACATGGTCAAAAAGAGAGGACTTAACACACACGTTGTACAGGGCGAAGAGATGACAGTTATCGGTTGTATCGGTGACACAGCCAAAGTCGATTCCAAATTATTCGAAATTGATTCTGCAGTCGATAAAGTTATGCATGTACAGGAGCCATACAAATTAGCCAACCGTGCATTCCATCCGGAAGATTCCATCATCGATGTATCCGGTGTAAAAGTTGGCGGCGACAACCTGGCAATGATCGCCGGTCCTTGTTCCGTAGAATCTTACGAACAGGTACTTGAAATCGCCCAGGCTGCAAAAGTTTCCGGAGCCAACTTACTCCGCGGAGGTGCATTCAAGCCAAGAACAAGTCCTTATTCATTCCAGGGGCTCGGACTGGAAGGACTCGACATCTTAACAGCTGTAAAAGAAGCAACAGGACTTCCGATCGTAACCGAACTGATGTCAGACAAATACCTCGATATCTTTAACGAGAAAGTAGATCTTATCCAGATCGGTGCACGTAACATGCAGAACTTCGATCTGTTAAAAGAATTAGGACAACTTGACCGTCCAATCCTTTTAAAGAGAGGTCTGAACGCAACTTACGAAGAATGGATCATGTCAGCAGAATACATCATGGCATCCGGTAATGAAAATGTCATCCTCTGCGAACGCGGAATCCGTACTTTCGAAAGCTATACAAGAAATACTCTGGATCTTCAGAGTATCCCGGTACTTCGTAAACTGACACATCTTCCGATCATCGTTGACCCAAGTCATGCGGGCGGCAAATGGTGGTTAGTAGATTCTATGGCAATGGCCGCTGTAGCAGCAGGAGCCGACGGACTGATTATAGAAGTACACAATGATCCGGAATCCGCACTCTGCGACGGAGCTCAGTCATTAAAACCTAAGAAATACGACGAATTGATCAAAAAGGTTTCACAGATTGCAGGTGTTGTCGGCAAGACGATCTAATGCAGATAACCTGCCACTGGCAGTTCCTTACGAACGCATGGCGGTTCAGACAAAAACCTTACAGGAGTATATATTATGAAACTTACAGTTAATCTGGGAAAAGACAGTTATCCTATCTATATTGAAAATAACATATTATCCCAGGCCGGAGATTACATCCGAAAGATCTACCACGGAAAACGCATTATGATCATTTCCGATGACAATGTATTTCCGTTATATGGTGACCGGCTGATCCATACATTGGACTTCACTTACGAATGTCACCATCTGGTACTTCCTCACGGTGAATCAACCAAGGATTTCCAGACACTTCCGACTGTCTACAAGGCAATGCTGGAGGCAAAGATTTCCCGTAGTGATCTGGTCATCGCTCTTGGCGGCGGTGTCATCGGTGATCTTGCAGGATTTGCCGCTTCCAGTTATCTAAGAGGTGTAAGACTGGTACAGATCCCAACTTCACTGTTGGCGCAGGTTGATTCTTCTGTCGGTGGAAAAGTCGCAGTAGACCTTCCGGAAGGCAAGAATCTGGTCGGCGCATTCTATCAGCCTTCACTGGTGCTAATCGATCCACTGGTACTTAACACGCTGAAGGAACGATTTATCAACGATGGTATGGGAGAAGTTATCAAATACGGCTGCATCAAAGATGCGGATTTATTTAGTACCTTGGAATCACACAGTTCTTTTGAAGATTTAAAAGAAGAACTGCCTGCCATCATCACACGCTGTGTAGATATCAAACGAATGGTTGTAGAAAATGATCAGTTTGACACAGGTGAGCGTATGTTACTGAATTTCGGACATACACTGGCTCACACCATTGAACAACATTTCCATTATCAGCGGGAAAGTCATGGCGAAGCCGTTGCCATCGGCATGTATCAGATCACCAGGATTGCCGAAGAAAAAGGATTAACACCAAAAGGAACTGCAGAACGTATCCAGAAGGTTTTAAAGACCTACGGACTTCCTTTTGAATGCGGTCTCACTCTTGGGACATTAACCGAAGCGATTGCCTTAGATAAGAAGAATCTGAACGGGAATCTCAACGTCATACTACTTCATGAAATCGGTGACAGCTACATCGAAGCTACAGACATTCAGTTCTTTGCTGAAACAGCAAGGCTTGTATAAATAACAACAATTCTACGAACCGGCCTTATATGGCACTTCGTAATCAGAAAATAATGAATGTAATTTTGGAGGATATATATCATGGGTAAATTAGAAGGAAAAATCGCAATTGTAACAGGATCAGGAAAAGGAATCGGACGTGACGCAGCACTTGCTATCGCTGCTGAAGGTGCCACTGTCGTAACAGTAGCAAGAACACAGTCTGATCTTGATGAAACAGTAAAAATGATCGAAGATGCCGGCGGAACAGCAATCTCACTTTCCAGAGACCTTACAGACGGAGAACAGGTTGCCGACATGGTCAAAACTGTTGTTGATAAATACGGAAGAATTGATATTCTCGTTAACAATGCAGGCGGATACCCAAAAGAGATCTACAAAAATATCGAACATCAGGCGATTAAGATCTGGGAATGGTCAGAAGAACAGTGGGATCAGATCATCAAAACAAACTTGAGAATCCCATTCCTTGTAACTAAAAATGTTGTACCTGTAATGATAAAACAAGGAAAAGGAGATATCGTAAATGTATCTTCAAGAATGGGTCGTATTGCATCTCAGATGGGTGCATACGCTGTTGCAAAAGGCGGTATCGTAACCATGACCAAGACAACTGCTATCCAGACCAAAGAATACGGAATCAAATGCAATGCCGTATCTCCTGGAATCGTGGACACACCGGGGCAGAGAGTCTACAACCACTCCGTAGGACAGGACGGCTGCCCGATGGGAAGCTCAAAAGATGTTGCAAAAGCAATCATCTACCTGCTGGCAGATTCACCGGCAGTTATGACAGGACAGTCTATCGACCTGTTCACAACAGTATAGAACCAAATGACTACAAGAGACACTGTCATCACTGGCAGTGTCTCTTGTAGTCACTTCACAATTATTAACAATTCGTTCGTCTTTTCATCACACTTTCATCACAATTGCACTCTATACTATAAATTGTTCGAAAAAACAACACTTTAAATCTTTTTCATAACTTTTTCCTCAGGACTGCACTCCTCCCAAATAATGCAGTCCTTTTTTTATTTAATTTTTTAACACGATTGGTCTCCCGGTCCGGATATCCACCAGCCTAATGAATTAAATGTCAACCACATTTATTTCCCCGGCTGTCCATAATAAGCATTTGCTCCATGTTTTCTATAGTAATGCTTATCCTGTAATTCCTGTGGTGCAGGTTTAACGTCTGGGTTGATCATTTCGCATCTTGCTGCCATCTTGGCAACTTCCTCTAATACTACTGCGTTGTGAACTGCTTCGTGAGCATCTTTGCCCCATGTGAATGGTCCATGGTTCTTGCAGAGTACTGCAGGTGTTGCAACATAGTCCAGATCATCTTCATCAAATCTGTCTGCGATCAGGACACCTGTATTTTTCTCATAAGCTTCATCGATTTCTTCTTTTGTAAGATTTCTTACACATGGTACTGTTCCGTACAGGTAATCTGCATGTGTAGTTCCGTAGCAAGGGATTCCTCTTCCTGCCTGAGCCCAGCTTGTTGCCCAAGGAGAATGTGTATGTACAACACCACCAATGTTCGGAAATCTGTTATACAGCTCTACATGTGTTGCTGTATCAGAAGATGGATTTAAGTCTCCCTCTACTTTATTACCCTGAAGGTCTACAACTACCATATCTTCCGGTGTTAATTTGTCATAATCTACTCCACTTGGTTTGATTACGAAAAGACCTTTTTCACGGTCGATTCCGCTTACATTTCCCCATGTGAATGTTACCAGGTCATATTTTGGAAGAAGCATGTTTGCTTCATATACTTCTTTTTTTAATTCTTCCAGCATCTCTTTCTATCTCCTTTATATTTCTGTTACTGCGGAAAAGCTGTTATCAACATTTTCCCCTTGTATATAAGAATATGCAGATACGGGGACATAACCTATGCCCCCTCTGCTTTCATATAATATTTCTTACAGATCTGCACAAGCTCTGCGCTCTACGTCAAGACCTTTCTTGTATGTCTCCATAAATGCTTCGTATCCAGCTACGCCTTCCGGATCCGGATCGATTCTGCTTCCGGCATCGCTTCCGAATACTTTATTCTTCAGGTAGTCTTCCAGCTTCTCGCCTTCTTCACGTTTTACCATGTACTCAGCAAGGATAGCCATTCCCCATGGTCCGCCTTCGCCTGCTGTCTCCATAACTACTACAGGTGTGTTGATCGCATCTGCAAGGATCTTCTGTCCGACACCTTTTGTCTTGAAGAGTCCGCCATGTCCAAGAACGGTATCAATCTCAACACCTTCGTCTTTTGTTAAGATATCCATTCCGACTTTGATAACACCAAGTGCTGTGTACAGGTGAGATCTCATGAAGTTAGCCAGATTGAATTTTGTCTCTGGTGTTCTGACTACCATTGGGCGTCCTTTTTCTACATTTGTGATAGGCTCGCCTGCGTAGTTACCATAAGAAAGGATTCCACCACAGTCAGCATCGCCTTCCAGTGCTTTATTGTAAAGTGTTCCATACATCTGATTCATGTCTACGTCTGCTCCGATAGAATCAGCGAATTCTTTGAACAGATTTACCCATGCATTCAGATCTGTTGTTCCGTTATTGGAATGTACCATGGCAACCAGACTTCCGTCAGGTGTTGTAACCATGTCGATCTCTGTATGTAAGTCTTTCAGAGGTTTCTCAAGGACAACCATAGAGAAGAATGAAGTACCAGCGGAAATGTTGCTTGTACGCTGTGCTACGCTGTTTGTAGCTACCATACCTGTTCCTGCATCTCCTTCCGGAGGACAAAGCGGGATTCCGGCTTCCAGATTACCTGTAGGGTCAAGTTTCTTTGCTCCTTCTTCTGTCAGGATACCGGCTGCGTCTCCTGCTACCAGAACTTTAGGAAGAATCTCTTTTATTTTCCATGGATAGTTCTCACCTTCGATGAGTTTATCGAACTTCTGGATCATTTCTTCATCATAGTCTTTTGTATTCATGTCGATTGGGAACATTCCGGATGCATCTCCTACACCAAGAACCTTCTCACCTGTCATCTGCCAGTGGATATATCCTGCAAGTGTTGTCGTGAATGCGATATCTTTTACATGATCTTCTTTATCCAGAATGCACTGATACAGATGTGCGATACTCCATCTCAGCGGAATATTATACTGGAACAGATCTACCAGCACTTCGGAAGCTTTTCCTGTATTGCTGTTTCTCCATGTCTGGAATGGTGCAAGAAGCTTTCCTTCTTTGTCAAATGCCATATATCCGTGCATCATGGCACTGAATCCGATCGCTCCCAGTTTCTTGATCGTTACTCCGTATTCTTTCTGTACATTTTCTGCCATATCGCGGTAGCTGTCCTGAAGACCTGCCCAGATATCGTCCAGAGAGTATGTCCACAGTCCGTTCTCATAACGGTTCTCCCATGTATGGCTTCCTGATGCGATCGGATTGTGCTCCTCATCGATCAGTACTGCTTTAATTCTTGTAGAACCGAATTCGATTCCAAGATATGCTTTTCCGCTTTCAATGATCTCTTTTACATTGCTCATTGTACGCTTCCTCCTAAACATTATATTTTAAGTTTTCTTAATATCTCCATTATACTATTTTTGCAGGGAAATATCTATTTCGATATCCCCTGCAAATATAATCTTTTACCCGTAATTCTTTATTTGATTATTTGCGGTATGCAACGCTGTTCCACAGGAGTTCATTCTTGAACTGTCTGATTGTTGTATCCTTATCAATGTATACAGCTTCGATTCCCATGCATGCTGCCCAGTCACCCATCTGCTCTGCTGTTAAATCATAAGAGAATGCTGTGTGGTGAGCTCCTCCTGCCAGGATCCATGCTTCTGTTCCAACCTTTAAGTTCGGCTGTGGTGTCCAGAATGCTGTTGCTACTGGAAGTTTTGGCATTGGTTTCTCTGTCTTCTTGCAGTCTACATCGTTGATGATCAGACGGAATCTGTCACCAAGGTCGATCAGAGATGTTGCGATAGCCGGACCTGTCTTAGATGTGAATACAAGTCTTGCAGGATCTTCTCTGTTACCCATGCTAAGTGGCTGCTCTTTGATGCTGATCTTGCCATCTGCGATTGTCGGGCAAACTTCCAGCATGTGAGATTCCAGAACGCCTTCTTTACCTGATACAAGGTTGTATGTGTAATCTTCCATGAATGAAGTTCCCTTAGCGTCCTTCATTCCCTGAGTCATGATCTTCATAACACGAACCATAGCAGCTGTCTTCCAGTCACCTTCTGCTCCGAATCCGTATCCTTTTTCCATCAGTCTCTGCATTGCAAGTCCTGGGAGCTGTTTCAGTCCGCCAAGATCTCCGAAGTGTGTTACAACTGCCTGATAGTTATTCTCATCCAGGAATCTTTCAAATCCAAGTTCGATTCCAGCCTGTACTGCTACATGCTCACGGAATTCTTTCTCATCTCTTCCTTCAAGAAGGATGTCATATTTGTCATAGTATTCTTCTACTAATGTGTCGATATCAGCCTGAGATACTGCATTAACAGCTTCTACAACTTCATTTACAGGATAAGCATCTACTTCCCATCCGAATTTGATCTGAGCTTCTACTTTGTCGCCTTCTGTTACGGCTACGTTTCTCATGTTGTCAGCTACACGCATAACTCTGACGTGGCTGCTTTCTACAACACCTACTGCTGTACGCATCCATGATCCGATCTGTTTCTGAACGTCTTCGTCTTCCCAGTATCCTGCAACAACTTTGCGTTCCATGTTCAGACGGCTGAAGATGTGTCCGTACTCTCTGTCACCATGTGCTGCCTGGTTCTCGTTCATGAAGTCCATGTCGATTGTGTCGTATGGGATTTCACGGTTGAACTGTGTATGTAAGTGAAGTAATGGTTTTCTGTATTCCTGTAATCCTAAGATCCATGATTTTGCAGGAGAGAATGTATGCATCCATGTGATAACACCGGCACAGTTCTCGTCTGTGTTAGCTTCGTTGAATGTCTTTCTGATTACTTCGTTTGTGATCATGGTTGGTTTCCATACTACTTCATATGGAAGGTTTCCTGATTTGTTCAATGCATCTACGATAATCTTTGAATGCTCTGCTACGTGTGCAAGACACTCATCTCCATAAAGATCCTGTGATCCTGTGCAGAACCAAAACTGATAATTCTTTGTTTTTAACATGTTTAATTACTCCTTTTCGCTCAAATTTTCTGTTTCATTTACAGCTTCATTATGTCTCTATTATAAAAATATGGACTTGTTTTCTCAATTTCTTAACTCTGCACTTTTGGGAAAATAGTTACCTATTCCGACCTCCGTTATGATATAATCTAAGGAGAATCCAAGGAGGTATTTTTATATGAATTTATCCGATTTTTGCCGCCGGATCACAGGACCCGATACACGGCTTCTTCCGGAAAACCATAAATTAGGCGCAAGACTTGTCTGTCCGGAATATTCCAAATCCGTTCAGGAAGTCAAGACGTATCCGTTACTCGGTCAGGACCGCAGCTTCTTATTATGCTGGAACTTCGATTCTCCCGGTAACCTGTATGCAACGATGATGCCGTCTCCGGAGAATTTCTGCTATCATTATTCCTATTCGGAAGGGAAATATACACAGCTTCACACGCATGATTATCTGGAACTTTCCTATGTTGTGGAAGGAGAATTTCACCAACGGATATTGAATAAAGATGTAGTCTTTCAGAAAGGTGATCTCTGCCTGATCGACAAAAACTGTCTGCACCAGGACTACCTGACAGACCAGTCTGGGGTCGTGCTTTTTATCGGAATTGCCAACGATATGTTTACGGAGATCATGAATGAGAACAGTACCCCGCAGAAGATTCTTTCCTTCCTGCAGTCTGCATTGTTAAAGCAAAAGGATGTCCAGCAATTTCTGCATTTCCGACCATCCGACGGGGCAAGCGAATCTCTGGACGACAGTCTTTTGTTGCTTTTGAAAGAATCTTATTCGCCGGACAGTGGTTCCAGATATATTACAAAAGGTCTGTTATTCCGGATCTTCCGGATCTTAAGTACACAGTATGATTTTTCTCTTTCCAAAGAGCAGAAGCAGACGATGAACTGGATCGTATTCGAAGAGATTTCGGACTATATCCGGGCACATTTCAGAGATATCACCATCCAGGATCTGGTGGATGAATTCCACTATCAGGAGGATTACTTCAACCGCCTGATCAAACGAAAGACCGGACTTACCTATTCCGCTTATGTCCAGCAGATCCGGCTGGAACGTGCGGAACATCTGCTTGTGTCGACTGACAAGAGTATCGAAGAGATTGCCGATTCGGTAGGATATCATAACAAGGGATATTTCTACAAATTATTTCAGGAAAAATACGAAGAGACACCTGCAAGTTACAGACGTCATACAAGATAACGCACGCAATACAATGAAGAAGCACAGTAATGCGGAAAGTGCGATACGTACCCACCAGCTGGAAAGTGTTCCCTGTGTGGTGATAAGACTTGAGATCGTTCCTTTGATCAATACACCAAAGACTGTACCAAATGGTGTTCCTACACCACCGCTTAACAGTGTAACACCGATAACGGAAGCTGAGATCGCATCCATTTCAAGACCTTTGGCCTGCTCTACGAATCCGGAACAGCTGTTTAAGCAGAAGAGGAATCCGCCGCATCCTGCAAGCAGTCCGTCCAGAACGACAATAAAGATCAGTATTGCGATGATAACAGTCGGATATATGTATGCCGGAATGAATTTTCCACGACGGCTGTATGATCCGATTGGGAGATAAATCTTATAATTAGCCCATGCAAGGAATGTCTTATTTTTGATAGAAATCATATCAGTACTGATGATTGATGTCATACCACGTCCAAAGAACATACCTGCAAGTGATACGATGAATGGCTGGATTTCAAGATAAGATACCAGGAATCCCTGAACAATACCAAAAAGGAGTCCGATCAGAAGTGCGATGGCAACTGCCAGAAATACAAGTCCTACCGCCGCGACAACTCTTGTCCAGTTTTTTCTTCCATTCCCTGTTTCACTCATAAAAAAAGTCCTCCTATAATATGTAAACAGCTAATGGCTATTATACACTAATTATAGAAGAACTTCTTCATTACTTATATAATTTTATTTACGAAAATAGTTCGTTTTTTTGCGATTCTAAATATCCCCGCGTCTGTTTCTGGATGCTTTCAGTCGTGTCATGGCACGGGCCATAGAAGCCTGTGACAGATAATACTCCTGAATGCTCTGCTTCTGACGAAGCTGTTCTTCGGCACGTTCCTTTGCTTCCTCTGCACGCTTCACATCGATGTCTTCCGGACGCTCTGCCGTATTAACCAGTACAGAAGCACGGTTATTCACGATCTCTGCAAATCCCTTGGATACAACCGCTGTTACCCACTCACCGTCAGGCTTGCGGAAACGCAGTTCTCCGATCTCCACTGCGATGACCATGTTCTCATGATGAGCCAGAATACCTTTCTCCCCGTCGATCGTCGGGATGACCAGATATTCACATTTACCATCGTAGAAGACCTTATCCGTAGATATAATTTTCAATGAAAATGTGCTCATACTAAGCCACTCCTTCTGCCTTCGCCTTAGCGATCACGTCTTCGATCGTACCTACATTGAAGAATGCATTTTCCGGATATTCATCCATCTCACCGTCGATGATCGCTTTGAATCCACGAACAGTTTCTTTCAGTGGAACATATTTTCCAGGAACACCGGTAAATGTCTCAGCTACTGAGAATGGCTGTGACAGGAATTTCTGGATCTTTCTTGCACGGGCTACTGTCATCTTATCCTCTTCGGATAATTCTTCCATACCGAGGATTGCGATGATGTCCTGTAACTCTTTGTACTTCTGCAGGATTTCCTGTACCTTACGTGCTACCTGGTAGTGCTCCTCACCTACAACTGCAGGCTCCAGGATACGGGATGTAGAATCCAGTGGATCTACGGCTGGGTAGATACCCTGCTCAACGATCTTTCTGGAAAGTACGGTTGTCGCATCCAGATGTGAGAATGTTGTTGCAGGAGCCGGGTCAGTTAAGTCATCGGCTGGTACATATACGGCCTGAACTGATGTTACAGATCCGTTCTTTGTAGAAGCGATACGTTCCTGAAGTGCACCCATTTCATTTGCCAGTGTCGGCTGATAACCTACGGCTGACGGCATACGTCCGAGAAGTGCGGATACTTCCGAACCAGCCTGTACGAAACGAAAGATATTATCGATGAAGAGAAGCACATTCTGATGCTCTACATCACGGAAATATTCTGCCATTGTAAGTCCTGTCTCAGCGACACGCATACGAGATCCAGGCGGCTCATTCATCTGTCCGAATACCAAGGCTGTCTTATCAAGTACGCCTGATTCTCTCATCTCTGTCCATAAGTCATTACCTTCACGGGAACGCTCTCCGACACCGGTGAAGATGGAATATCCACCATGTTCTGTTGCGATGTTATGGATCAGCTCCTGGATCAGTACGGTCTTACCTACACCGGCACCACCGAACAGACCAATCTTACCACCTTTCGCATAAGGTGTCAGAAGGTCAATGACCTTGATCCCTGTCTCTAATACTTCGACAGCCGGGCTCTGTTCTTCAAAGCTTGGTGCTTTTCTGTGGATAACCCATTCTTCGCTGTCTTTAATTGGTTCTCCGTTATCGATCGTCTCTCCAAGTACATTGAACAGACGTCCCAGAGTCTTCTCACCTACCGGCACTTTGATACCAGCTCCGGTAGCGGTAACTTCCATTCCCTTCTGCAGACCTTCACTGGAAGCCAGCATGATACAACGTGCAATGTTGTTACCTACATGCTGGGCTACTTCCATGACGCAACGTTTTCCGCCATTGTCTACTTCCAGGGCATCTTTGATAAATGGAAGTTCTTCTCTACTATTAAATTCTACGTCTACGACAGGTCCCATGACCTGTACGATTCTTCCTTTTGTCATATTACTGCTGCCCACTTTCTTTTTTATTATTTCGTGGTTATTATTTGTTCTGTATACAGTTCCGCCATTTGCGAACTTTGTATCTTACTTCCGTTTCTGCGCATTGGCTCCGCCGATGATCTCTGTCAATTCCTGTGTGATGTCTGCCTGACGGACACGGTTATAAGTAATATTTAATTCGTTCAGCATATCTGTTGCACTGTCTGTTGCATTCTGCATTGCCTGCATTCTGGCATTATGCTCACTGCAGTAGGCCTCTACCAGGCATCCATATACGATACCGTTGATGTAGTTCGGAACAATGTTCGCCATCACACTGTGCGTGGATGGCCAGAACACCATATCTTCCTGATACAGTCCGGTTCCGACAAGAGCCGGCATATCTTCCGGAAGGAAGGTCGTCTTCTTCATAGGAAGGAGCTTCTGTTCCTCCGTCTCTGCTGTCATTGCATTGATCATACGTGTATATACGATGTGGATCTCGTCCAGATCTCCATTTCTAAACTGCTCTACCATCTCCGAAGAAATGATTCTCGATCTATGTAATGTCGGATTCTGAACGGTGTAACGGAACTGAGTATCCATCTCAATTCCTTCCCTCTTGGCAAAGTACTGTCTTCCAGCTTCTCCAAGTACGAATAATTTGTGTTTTCCCGGTTTTTTTAACAGTTCTTCCGTTGCCTTGATCACGTTATGATTATATGCTCCTGCAAGTCCTTTATCTGCGGTGACAACGATATAGCCAATCTTTCTTTCCTCAGCCGGGATACTCTCACGGCCATCAAAGAACTGGCTGTGCATATCCGGCACATGCCGCAAAATTCTGGCGATCTCTGCCTGCATGGCATAGAAGAAAGGTTCTGTGTCAGCAAGCTTTTTCTTGGCCTGTTTCATCTTCGAAGAAGAGATCAGATACATGGCATTTGTTATCTTTCTCGTCTCTTCGATGCTGGCCATTCTTTCCTTAATCTCTTTTGCATTTGCCATAGCTACACCCGCTTATCTTCTTTCCTTGAATTCCTTTGCTGCTGCAAGAATCTGCTCTTTCAGTTCATCATCCAGAACTTTCTTCTCATCGATCGCTTTGCCGATTTCTTTATGTTCTCTGTCGAAGAATGCAAGCATATCCATCTGGAATTCTTTGATCTTCTTTGTGTCAATATCAAGCATCAGTTTATTAGTAGCGACACAAAGTGTGATAACCTGCTCATGAAGACTTAACGGACGTCCCAGAGGCTGTTTCAAAAGTTCTGTCAGACAACTTCCGTATTTCAGCTGATTCTTTGTTGCCTCGTCAAGGTCTGAACTGAACTGGGTAAATGATTCCATCTCTCGTGCCTGTGCCAGGTCGATACGAACACTACCACTGGCTTTCTTCATAGCCTTTGTCTGTGCAGCTCCACCTACACGGGATACAGAAAGACCAACGTTAACGGCCGGACGCATACCGGCATTGAACAGGTCACTCTCCAGGAAGATCTGTCCGTCTGTGATGGAGATAACGTTGGTAGGAATGTATGCAGATACATCTCCTGCCTGTGTCTCAATGATCGGAAGTGCTGTGATAGAACCACCGCCTGCTTCCTCGCTTAATCGGCTGCTTCGTTCAAGCAGTCTTGAATGTAAGTAGAATACATCACCAGGATAAGCTTCTCGTCCAGGTGAACGTCCAAGTAACAGAGAAATGGCACGGTAAGCTACCGCATGTTTGGAAAGATCATCATATACGATCAATACATCTTTTCCCTGATACATGAAATACTCCGCAAGTGCTGTTGCCGAATACGGTACAATATACTGAAGTGGTGCACACTCACTGGCTGTTGAGCAGAATACTGTGGTGTAATCCAGTGCGTCATGTGCTTTTAAGTCATTTACAAGTCTTGCTACGGTTGATGCTTTCTGTCCGATGGCTACATAGATACAGATGACATCTTTTCCTTTCTGGTTGATGATCGTATCGGTTGCAATAGATGTCTTACCGGTCTGTCTGTCACCGATGATCAACTCTCTCTGTCCACGTCCGATCGGGAACATGGAATCAATTGAAAGGATACCTGTCTCAAGCGGAACGCTTACCGACTTACGGTCAACGATTCCCGGTGCCTCATTCTCTACCGGACGATATCCGTCGGCTTTGATCTCACCTTTTCCGTCGATTGGTGCTCCAAGAGCATCTACGATTCTTCCGATATAGCCTTCACCTACCGGAATACCTGCTTTTTTACCTGTACGGCACACTTTTGTGCCCTGTTTGATCTCTGAATCATCTCCGAACAGGATACAGCTGATCTCATTTTCCTTGATATCCTGTACCATACCCTTAAGACCAGTCTCCAATGTGACGATCTCGCCATACATTGCGTGGTCGATTCCGTATACGGAGGCGATTCCATCACCAACAGAGATAACGGTACCAACTTCCTGATCTCTGCTTATTACATCATAATTCTTTATCTCTTCTTTTAATATAGAGATAATTTCATCTGAGCTGATTGCACTCAATTCCTTCACCTCCATGTTAATTCGTTAATTTCCGCTCTAAGCGGTTCAGACGGCCCTGCACACTGTAGTCATATTCTTTTCCGTCAACCTGCAGGATGAATCCGCCGATCAGTGCCTTGTCTTCTGCCATAACCCATTTGATGTCTCCGGCACCGTATTTCTTCTTGATAAAGTCACCCATCTGTTTCTTTTGTTCTTCACTTGGAAGTGCTGTATAACGAAGATACACTGTCTTAACTCCTGCTGCCTGATTCTGTAACTCTTCGTATGCCGCAAAGATCTGTTCTGCGATCGTCATCTTGCCATGATCGCAGACAACCTTCAGAAAGGTACGCATTTCTTCCGGAAATACTTTATCAATAATGTTGTGTTTTGTCTCTTTTGTGATCACTGGATTGACCAGTGCTGCCTTTAATTCCTGTGATGTTTCGAAAATGGATCCTGCCTCCCGGACAGTTTCTTTCGAAATTCCAAGTTCACTCAGAACTTTCGCATAGCGGAGGGCTGCCACCTGGCAGAATACCGGCTCTGCTTCTTTTCTATTCTTCGCTGTCATGGGCATCACCTGCATCTTTCAAAAACTGGTCATATGCATCTGCGCTGCTTATGCTGTCTGCATTCTCAAGTAAGATCTTCTTCGCAGCATCCATTGCCAGCCCTGCAACCTGTGCCTTCATATCATCGAAGGCCTGTTCTCTCTCCTGATTCAGGCTTTCTCTTGCTGTCTTCATAACCTTGTCTGCCTTTTCGTTAGCCTCGTTCAGGATCTGGTTGTATTCCTGTTTTGCATCCAGTTTCGCCTGTTCGATCATCTTTGTGGATTCTTCTTTTGCTCCATTCAGTGCATCTTCATACTGTTTCTTCAGAGCATGGGCTTTGTCCTGCTCTTCATTCGCGTGGCTGATTCCGTCTGCAATCATCTTTTCCCGCTTTTCCATAATGTCCATGACCGGGCGAAACAGGAATTTTCTGAGAATCAGATACAGAACGATCAGGTTGATGATCGTCAGTACCAGATTAAAATCTATTCTCAGCATATATCTCTACCTGCCTTTCCCTTCTTTTAATCTGTTATCGTCAGCAAACATTATTTCAAAAGAAGGACGATCAGAAGTGCGATAATGAAACCGTAAATAGCGGTTGCCTCTGCAAGTGCACAACCAAGGATCAGGGAAGTTCTGATCTTTCCGTCTGCTTCCGGCTGTCTTGCGATAGCATCTACTGCTTTGCTTGTTGCGATTCCGATACCAACACCGGCTCCGATACCTGTAAGTACTGCGATACCTGCTCCAATTGCGATAATTGTTCCACTCATAATTTGTTCTCCTTTTCTTGTCTTAAGTTTTCTTATACTAAATGTTGTAAATGTCTGATTCGTCTTATTCCATCTCTTCTGTCATAAATAATGCAGTTAAGAATACGAATACATATGCCTGTAATAATCCGTCAAATATATCAAAATAAAAACTAAACGGTATCGGCACGATTAACGGAACGACCTCTTTGATCAGTTCCATGACTACAAATCCGCCTAACATATTACCAAACAGTCGCATACAAAGCGACAGCGGACGGATCACGATCTCCAGTATCATGATTGGTGCTACGATCGGCACTGGCTTTGCAAAATGTTTGCACCAGTGAACCAGACCATTTCTATGGATACCGGACCACTCGATCACGAACATACTCATAACGGCAAGTGCGATTGTTACGTTCATGTCCTTTGTCGGAGGCTTGAATCCTAACAGTCCGATGACATTTGATATTGCCAGATAAAGTGCAACCGTCATCAGATATGGAATATAGCCCTTGTTTTCTTTTCCTATAATACCTTCAAAGAAATCCTGTGCCCAGCCGATCACTGATTCCAGCATAAGCTGTACCTTTCCCGGTTTCTCTATACTTAGATTCCTTACGAATACTATACTGAGAATAGTAAGAACCGCCATGATGATCCAAGTTACAACAACACCTTCGTCAACAGCGATTCCTCCAAATACCGGGATGGTAAATACGGTTTCACAGTTAAGTTCTTTAACAAGGCTTTCAACAAGCTTTTCCGTACTATCCCCTTCCTTCATAATTTTTTTGCTAGTTTACAGCCATTTTTTGAAAATGTCAATCATTTTGTCTAATGGTCATTTTGCTTAATTTTTTATTATTTTTTTGTCTATTTTTACTTTTATTTATTTTAATTTTTCCGTTTTTCTCATCAAATTTCCACGTCAAAATGGTAGTTCCAATCTTCGTCCTTTTTTTCACAAGGAAAATGCACAATTTTTATTTTTCATTTCCCGTCTTTTTCTACAAAACGATATTTTTCTTCAATTTTCTTCTTGATAAAATGTCCTCATTGTCTCATCTCCAAAAAACGACATTTTATATTAATTGTATATTGCATTCTCCGTAAATAGCGGCTCTTTATGCACCTATAGTATAGAAAACCTGCTACCTGCCACTTCTTTTGAACACATAGCAACAAAAAAGGAGTGTAACAACTTTTTTTAGCCGTTACACTCCTTTTTTCGTTATTTAATTTTGTATCTCAATTTTATATGTATCATCATTCAAAATTGATATATCTGTTCTCTTTGGTATTTTATTCTTTTAATCGACGATGATCCGGTACTGCAGATTCTCATATAAAAGCTTATTTCCTTCCATGATATCTCCCGGCAACAATGCTCTTGCCACCGTCTTGGTTTCTTCCGGATCATGCTTAAGTGCATCGACACGTCTGAGTTCTGCGTAATCACCATCAATCTTCTCGACTACATAAATACATGTTAACATAATTTTGCCTCCTTTTTTCTGTCTTATCATCCTGTCTTTTGTATAAGTTGGTTTAATTATACTATCTTTAATTCAAAAAGTAAATTTTTCTGTATTG
>NZ_JAMOYX010000013.1:0-56872 GCF_023669465.1 Dorea sp. MB18-49 | reverse complement strand
AGTTTTTACCACTGTACCATGCGGTACCGTGGTCTTATGCGGTATTAGCAGTCATTTCTAACTGTTATCCCCCTGTATGAGGCAGGTTACCCACGCGTTACTCACCCGTCCGCCGCTCAGTCACAAAAGTCTTCATCCGAAGAATCAAACTTAAGCGCTTCGCTCGACTTGCATGTGTTAAGCACGCCGCCAGCGTTCATCCTGAGCCAGGATCAAACTCTCGTTAAAAATCTTTAATTCCGATTTGACTCGGACTTAAAATCAAGTTCGTTCCAGTTCAAGAAAACTACTAGCTTTCTTATCCCCTTTACTGTTTTAAGGTTCGACATTAAATGTCTGTTCTGAATAATTCTCTTTAGAATTTTCAGGGTTGTTGTCTATTGTTTAATTATCAAGGTTCTTTGTTGTTTCTTGTTCAACAGCTTGTTTAGTATATCACACTCTCAACTGTTTGTCAAGAACTTTTTTAATTTATTTTTCGCTTTCTTTTTACAAATCTTTCAAATAATTTGTTTGCGAAAGCTTGTATATAATACCATGTATTTTATAGACTGTCAAGATGTTTTTTCATCTTTTTTATTTTTCCTTTTAAATACATTTCCCAGTATCATATATGGCCGTAAAAAAACTATCTGAAAGCTCGTTTCAGACAGTTCTCACTGACCTAACGGAGAAAGAGGGATTTGAACCCTCGCGCCGGTTACCCGACCTACACCCTTAGCAGGGGCGCCTCTTCAGCCTCTTGAGTATTTCTCCAGCGAAAGTTATTATATCAAGCCTTTCTACGTATGTCAATTACTTTTTCGCATTTTTCTAATATTTTCTTTACTGGCATATATTTACATTATATATGCCTATTTTCTTTATTCTAAAGATCTAAAGACTACTGTTAATCGTACATTGTATTCTTTCTTTCACTATGGCTGCTATTTCTGTTGTTTTCATATCTTTATATTCATCATAAAGTAATGGTTTTAAGAAATGCACCTGTACATCCACTTGTTCTGTTGTCTTGGAATCAAATGGCACAAAACAATTAACCAGCGCAACTGGCACGATCGGACATTTTGCCCTGGTTGCCGCTTTGAAACTTCCGCCTTTGAATTCCTGTACCTGATTACCCTTTTTAGATCTTGTACCTTCCGGAAAGATAAGAAAGTTCTTTCCCGCTTTTACATCATTGCTTACATTAATAATTACCTGTAAAGACTGACGGACATCCTCTCTGTCAATCATGTAAGCCTTCATACACGCAAAAACCTGTTTAAGAAATGGAACATTAGCCACTTCTTTTTTAGCAACTACCGAAAATGGTCTTGGACACGCTTCCATAATCGCAAGTACATCATAAAGTCCCTGATGATTTGGATAGAACATGAATCCATTATCATCCGGGATGTTCTCCTGTCCATATACTTTAATATTAATATTTCCCGAAGTATTGGCACGATGATCTATGTATCTTAATAATTCATAGTGTTCTTCCTCTGTATACTTTTCAACATGTCTTGCATGATAACATAATTTGTACCAATAAACCGGCACAAACAAAATATTTCTTATAACCATCAGAAGAATTCTTCTCATATCTTTTTGTACTCCCTGATTGCTGTCTCATACAGATTGTTACCTTCGCTGTCAATTACTACGATAACCGGAAGATTCTCTACCTGAAGTTTACGGATAGCTTCCGTTCCAAGATCTTCATATGCAACAACCTCTGATGATTTTATACATTTGGACAATAAGGCACCAGCTCCTCCGATTGCCGCAAGATATACACACCCATTGCGCACAACAGCATCGATTACCGCCTGACTTCTTTTTCCTTTTCCGATCATTGCTGTCTGTCCAAGATCAAGAAGACGTGGTGCATATTTGTCCATACGGCTGGCGGTTGTCGGTCCGGCAGATCCTATTGGACGCCCCTCTCTTGCAGGAGATGGTCCCATATAATAAATTGCCTGATTTTTGATATCAATTGGTAATTCTTCGCCTCTGTCCAATGCTTCGTCCATCCGCTTATGTGCTGCATCTCTGGCAGTATAAATAGTTCCGGTGACATATACATAATCTCCTGCGTGAAGAGATTTTGCTGTTTCTTTTGTAATAGGTGCTGTGATATGCTTTTCCATAGTATTTACACCTCCCTGATAATATGGCGATTTACATGACAACAGATATTGACCGCTACAGGAAGTCCTGCAATATGCGTCGGGTAAGTATTCACATTAACTGCTAATGCGGTTGTCGTTCCGCCAAGTCCGCCCGGGCCGATTCCAAGTTTATTAACTGTATCCAGCATTTCTTCCTCCAGATTTTTAACCCATGGGATCTCAGAGTGTGATCCTGCCTCTCTTGTAAGTGCTTCTTTTGCCATCAGTGCACATTTTTCAAATGTTCCACCTATACCGACTCCGACTACCATTGGCGGACAGGCATTTGGTCCTGCATCCCTGACTGCTGTAAGGATTGCATTCTTTACACCTTCAATTCCGTCTGCCGGTTTCAGCATAAATACACGGCTCATATTTTCACTTCCGAATCCTTTCGGAGCAACTTTTATCTCTACTTTATCTCCCGGAACAATACTGTAATGTATGACTGCCGGTGTGTTATCTTTTGTATTTTCGCGAATGATCGGATCTCCTACAACTGATTTTCTAAGGAAACCTTCCACATATCCCTGGCGTACACCTTCGTTCACGGCATCTTCCAGGCTGCCTCCTTCAAAATGTACATCCTGACCAACTTTCAGAAATACGACTGCCATACCTGTATCCTGACAGATTGGAATCATATCTTCGGCTGCAATCTTTAAATTATCCTGCAGCTGATCTAAAATCTGGCGTCCAAGAGGAGACTGTTCTGTATCCAATGCATGCTTCATCGCCTGATCCATATCCTCTGCCAGAAAATGATTTGCTTTTATGCACATATCTTTTATATTCTGTGTGATCGTATTTATATTAATTATTCTCATCTATATCCTCCGTCCCAAATAAAAAATGCCCTGTCTCATATTCATTTTACCCTCTCCCCATATGATATACAAGTTCTTTTCGCTGTGCTATAATGAATTTAATACATTTTTAGGAGGGGTTGAAATGACAACAAATGTAGATTTAGAGAAACTTCAAAAAGATGCTGTGGATATCTTCAATCAGGGCTTCGCCTGTTCAGAATCCGTAATTTATGCGATCAAGAAGAATTTTGAACTGGATATGTCTGATGATGCGATCGCTATGAGTTCCGGTTTTCCATGGGGACTTGGAGGAGGCGGATGTATCTGTGGTGCGCTTGCCGGAGCAACCATGTGCATCGGCTACTTTTTCGGACGGAAGACACCGGGAGATTCCAAGGTAAACCGCTGTTTCAAGCTTTCGAACGAAATCCACGATTTCTTCAAGGAATACTGTGGTGCAACATGCTGCCGTGTTCTGACAAAAGGCAAAGAGAAGAATTCTCCGGAACGTAAAGCACAGTGTACAGACTTTGTAGCTGCTACTGTGAAGAAGACTGCGGAGATCATTCTTCGTGAACTTGCTGCAGATGAGGCGGAAAAATAAAAATATTTTTTCAAAAAACGAGGCGGAAATTTTTTAATCTTCCGCCTCGTTTTATATCTTTATTCTTCTGTCTCTACGTTCTCTGCATCTTCTGTACTTTCTTCCGGCTCTACCAGATCATCTTCTGATTCATCGCCTCTACGTACTTTTGCGATACAAGCTACTTTATCGCCTTCCGGCAGGTTGATAAGCTTCACTCCGGATGTCACTCTTCCGAGTTCTGAGATTCCGTCACACTTCATACGGATGATGATTCCCTCCGTGTTGATGATCATGATCTCATTGTCCTCATCTACTGCTTTCACACCTACAACGTTACCGGTCTTCTCTGTGATCTTGTAGCACTTCACACCTTTACCGCCGCGGTTCTGGGCTGTGAATTCATCGATGGAAGTACGTTTGCCCATTCCGTATTCTGACACGATCAGCAGTTCTGTTCCCTGTGAGTCGATCTGCATTCCGATCACTTCGTCGCGGTCTACCAGATTCATACCACGGACACCCATGGATGTTCTTCCGGTCGGACGTACATCACTTTCGTTAAAACGGATACACTGTCCATACTTTGTAACCATGAACACATCATGATCGCTGTCTGTGTATTTTACCTCGATCAGCTCATCTTCCTCACGCAGAGTAATTGCTGCAAGTCCTGTCTTTCTGACATTTGCATATTCTTTAATCGGAGTCTTCTTGATGAGACCTTTCTTGGTTGCCATCAGCAGATACTCATCATCGTTATATTTCTCAATCGGAATGACCGCACTGATCTTCTCGCCCGGCATTAACTGCAGCAGGTTCACGATCGCAGTTCCTCTGGATGTTCTGCTTGCTTCCGGAATCTCGTATGCTTTCATACGGTATACACGTCCGGTGTTCGTAAAGAACATCAGGTAATGATGTGTATTGGTCATGAAGAGCTCTTCTACGTAATCCTCATCCAGCTTCTGCATTCCCTTGATTCCCTTACCGCCACGGTTCTGGGCCTTGAATGTATCATGAGACATTCTCTTGATATATCCAAGCTTAGTCATCGTAATGACCACATCTTCTCTCGGGATCAGATCTTCCATGGAAATATCAAATTCATCAAATCCGATGGATGTTCTTCTCTCATCACCGTATTTATCACGGATCACAAGAATCTCTTCTTTGATCACGCCAAGTAATAACTTTCTGTCAGCAAGGATCGCACGTAAATGTTCAATCTGCTCCATCAGTGCTTTATATTCTGCCTCGAGTTTCTCTCTTTCCAGACCTGTCAGAGCACGCAGTCTCATGTCTACGATTGCCTGTGACTGTACGTCTGTCAGTCCGAAACGCTCCATCAATTCTGATTTTGCGATCTGGACCGTCTGGGAACCTCTGATGATCTTGATCACTTCATCGATGTTATCTAATGCGATCAGTAATCCCTTTAAAATATGTGCACGCTCTTCGGCTTTATTTAACTCATACTGTGTACGGCGTGTCACTACTTCTTCCTGATGTTTCAGGTAGTAGTTCAGCATCTCCATCAGGTTCATGACCTTCGGCTCATTGCCGACCAGAGCCAGCATGATCACACCGAATGTGTCCTGAAGCTGTGTATGTTTGTATAACTGGTTCAGAATAACATTGGCATTGGCATCTCTTCGAAGCTCAATGACTACACGCATTCCTTCACGGCTTGACTGGTCACTTAAATCTGTGATTCCGTCAATCTTCTTATCACGTACCAGCTCTGCAATCTTCTCGATCAGTCTTGCTTTGTTAACCATGTAAGGCAGCTCACTTACGATGATACGGCTCTTGCCATTCGGCATCGTCTCGATATCTGTGACCGCACGCACACGGATCTTGCCGCGTCCGGTTCTGTATGCCTCTTCAATTCCTCTTGTTCCGAGGATCATACCACCTGTCGGGAAGTCTGGTCCTTTGATGATCTTTAAGATCTCTTCGATCGTTGTCTCTTCTTTATCCTCGATCTGGTCATCAATGATCTGTACGACTGCATTGATCACTTCACGCAGGTTGTGCGGCGGGATATTCGTCGCCATACCTACAGCGATACCGGAAGTACCGTTGACCAGAAGGTTCGGGAATCTTGACGGCAGAACGGTAGGTTCTTTCTCCGTCTCGTCAAAGTTCGGAATGAAATCAACGGTATTTTTATTAATATCCGCTGTTAATTCCATGGAAATCTTACTCAGTCTTGCCTCTGTGTATCGCATGGCGGCAGCACCGTCACCGTCCACAGAACCAAAGTTACCATGTCCGTCTACCAGCGGGTATCTGGTAGACCATTCCTGTGCCATATTAACCAATGCACCATAGATAGAGCTGTCACCGTGCGGGTGATATTTACCCATCGTATCACCGACGATACGCGCACACTTTCTGTGCGGCTTGTCAGGACCGTTGTTCAGCTCGATCATAGAGTACATGATTCTTCTCTGTACCGGTTTCAAACCATCTCTTACATCCGGCAGGGCACGGGACGCAATAACACTCATCGCGTAGTCGATATAAGAGGTTTCCATTGTCTGTTTCAGATCCACTTCGTGGACTTTGTCAAATATATTGTCTTCCATCAATCTCTCAGAGATTTAATTATCCCTGTTCCTCCTTTCTTCTACACGCTTATATTATACATCCAGATTCTTAACGTATTTTGCATTCTCAACGATGAACTCACGTCTTGGCTCTACTTTGTCACCCATCAGTGTCGTAAATGTCAAGTCCAGTTCGCTCGTTGTCTCATCATCCATCGTTACACGTAATAGAATACGGTGTTCCGGATCCATGGTTGTCTCCCAGAGCTGTTCTGCATCCATCTCTCCAAGACCTTTGTAACGCTGGATCTTATTATTACCGTCACGGCCGACTTCATTGATGATATTACTCAGTTCTTCGTCACTGTATGCATACCATACCTTCTTGTTCTTCTCAAGCTTATAAAGCGGCGGCTGTGCCAGATATACATACCCCTGCTTGATAAGCTCCGGCATGAACCGGTAAATGAACGTCAGAAGCAGTGTACTGATATGTGCACCGTCCACGTCGGCATCGGTCATGATGATGATCTTGTGATAACGCAGTTTGGAAATATCGAAATCTTCATGGATTCCTGTACCAAATGCAGTGATCATCGCCTTGATCTCGGCATTGCCGTAGATCTTATCCAGTCTTGCCTTCTCTACGTTCAGGATCTTACCACGCAGTGGAAGGATTGCCTGCGTCGCACGGTCACGTGCTGTCTTCGCAGAACCGCCGGCGGAATCTCCCTCTACGATGTAGATCTCGCAGTTCTCCGGATTCTTATCCGAACAGTCTGCAAGCTTTCCAGGAAGTGCCATATTATCCAGTGCTGATTTTCTACGTGTCAGGTCTCTTGCCTTTCTTGCAGCCTCTCTCGCGCGCTGGGACATCACAGATTTCTCTACGATGATCTTACCAACGGCCGGATTCTGCTCAAGGAAGATCTCAAGCTGCTTGCTGACTACATTGTCAACCGCACCTCTTGCCTCGCTGTTACCAAGTTTCTGCTTGGTCTGGCCTTCAAACTGTGGATCCTCGATCTTGACGCTGATGATCGCGGTCAGGCCCTCACGGATATCTTCACCGCTTAAGTTCGGCTCATTGTCACGCAGAAGCTTGTTCTTTCTTGCATAATCATTAAATGTCTTTGTGATCGCATTACGGAATCCGACAACGTGTGTTCCACCTTCCGGAGTCGTAATGTTATTGACAAATCCATACGTATTGTCACTGTAAGAATCGTTGTGCTGCATAGCCACTTCGACAGACACATTATTTACCATACCTTCACAGTAAATGATCTGCTCATAAAGCGGTGTCGCACTGCGGTTCAGGTAAGTAACGAATTCTTTGATTCCGCCTTCGTAGTGGAATGTTCTTTCTTTCGGCTCTTCCTCACGGTCGTCCTTCAATACGATTTTCAGTCCTTTTGTCAGGAATGCCATCTCGCGGAATCTCTGTTTCAGAACATTAAAATCAAAGATCGTTGTCTCAAAAATGGTATCATCCGGCAGGAATGTTACTTTTGTACCGGTCTTTCCTTCTTCACAGTCACCGATCACGGTCAGTTTCTCCATAACTTTTCCGCGCTCGTAACGCTGCTGGTATACTTTACCCTCGTGGTAGATCTCAACTTCCAGCCAGTTGGAAAGCGCATTTACAACAGACGCTCCAACACCGTGAAGTCCACCGGATACCTTGTATCCTCCACCACCGAATTTACCTCCTGCATGCAGCACGGTAAATACAACTTCTACCGCAGGAAGTCCTGCTTTGTGGTTGATACCAACCGGAATTCCACGTCCATTATCGATAACGGTCACCGAATTGTCTTTATTGATTGTTACATAAATCGTATCACAGAAGCCCGCCAAAGCTTCGTCTACGGCATTATCGACGATCTCGTATACAAGATGATGCAAGCCTCTGGCTGATGTACTTCCAATGTACATACCAGGACGTTTGCGGACTGCCTCAAGACCTTCCAATATCTGAATTTCATCTGCGCCGTATTCATGCTGTACTTTTTCTGTACCCATTCTCAGTCCTCCTAGTTTTCTTTCGTTACCTGCCCGTTCTGGACATGGAACACTTTGTTTATTGAAAAGCGGTGATTTACAAAATCCTCAACACCCGTACAGGTGATCAAAGTCTGTATATCATGTATGCTGTCTAACAAATAGTTTTGCCTGTGTTTATCAAGTTCAGACAATACATCGTCAAGTAAAAGTATCGGGGTGTCATGTGTTGCCAGTTTGACCAGCTCGATCTCCGACAGTTTCAAAGACAGGGCAGCCGTTCTCTGCTGTCCCTGGGAACCATATTTGCGGATGTCCATATCACCGATCAGAAAGCCGATGTCGTCCCTGTGCGGCCCCACCGTTGTACTCTTCATCCGCAGATCTCTCTCCCGGTACCGGTTCAGTGCCTGTTCAAATGGCAGATCTCCCGTACTTGGCTCGTATATGATCTTCAGGCTTTCTTTACCGCCGGTCAGTCTTTGGTGAATCTTTGCAATGATCCCATTGATCTGTTCGACAAATTCTTTTCTTCTGGCAATCAGCCTTTCCCCATATTGTACCATCTGCAGCTCCCATATTTCCAGTGTATCCGAAAGATCTTTCTTTCCGCCGAAACTGAGCTCTTTCAGCAGATGGTTTCGCTGATTCACGATCCGGTTGTAATTCGACAGATTATTCAGGTACACCTTATCAAGCTGCGAAAGCTCCAGATCTATGAATCTTCTTCTCTCTGCCGGCCCGTTCTTGATAATGTTCAGATCTTCCGGCGAGAAAAATACAAGATTCACAATTCCGAAAAGTTCGCTTGCTTTCCGGATCGGCATCTTATTGATGGCAATCCCTTTCGGACTGTTCTTCTTCAGGTGCATATCGATCTGATAACTGATTCCGTTCTTTTCCACCACGGTTTCGATGTGTGATTCATCCTCGCCGAAACGGATCATATCCCTGTCCTTCGACCCGCGGTGGGACTTGGTCGTTCCGGACAGATACACAGCCTCCAGAATATTCGTCTTCCCCTGGGCATTGTTCCCGTAAAAAATATTCGTAGAACCATCAAACTCCACATTCAGAAGATCATAATTTCTAAAATTCTTTAATTTCAGGGAATTAACCTTCAATTCTGATCTCTTCTCCGTCAAATAATACAACATCTCCGCCGTATAACTTACGTCCGCGGCGTGTATCTGTCTCGCCATTTACCATGACAAGACCTTCCTGGATCACTTCTTTGGCTTCTACTCCGGATTCCACCATTCCTGTAGCTTTCAAAGCCTGTCCAAGCTTGATATATTCATCTCGTAATCTAATTGTCTCCATATGTCTCGCATTCCTCTCCCGGGATTCTCCCATATCTTATAAGCATAACTTATAGATAAATTTTATCAGATCAGCCAGGCTATATCTGATCCATCTATCAAAAAGCGTTCTGTTGTATGCATTTTGTTGTATTTTTATGCACATTTTTTCTGTTTTTCAGTTGTTTTTCATTATACTTATCGCTAAATCTTTTTGCAAGTATTCCTGCGTTTTTGTTTTATCTTTTAATCTTCTTCCAGATATTCCATTCCCGTTTATGCTGCAGCATTAAAGTTAACAGGAAGGATCAGGTAGATATAGCTTTCTCCATCATCTTTGATGAAGCAAGGTGCTTTCGCATTCATCAGATAAATTGTTACTTCTTCGTCGTCGATAACACGAAGTGCATCGATCAGGAATTTCGGATTGAATCCGATCAGCAGATCTTTTCCCTCTTTTGTGATCATAATCTCTTCATTCATGGATCCGATCTGGGATTTGATCTTTAATTCCATAAGTTCGTCACCGATATTGATGATGATTGGTTTCTTGTCTCCTTCTTTTACCAGAAGTGTTGCTCGGTCGATACAGTTGAGCAGCTCTTTTTTATTAATTCTGACTTTTGTCTCATAATCATTTGACAACATCTGATCGATTCTGAAATATTCACCTTCGATCAGACGTGATACAACGATCGTGTTATCAAATTCGAACACGATATGATTCTTTGTATATGAAATCGATACCACATTTTCAGCCTCACCCGAAAGGATCTTACTGATCTCGATCAGTGTCTTTCCAGGTACAACAAGCTTTCTGTCAGCTACGCTTTTTTTCAATGGCACTTTTCGAATGGAAATTCTGTGTCCGTCCAGCGAAACAACTTTCAGAATATTATCACTGATGTCGAACAATTCTCCAGTCATAAGTTTATTACTTTCACTGTCAGAAATAGAGAAAATTGTCTGACGGATGACTTCTTTCAATGTGAATTGAGAGACTTCTATAGAATCTTCTTTCTCAATAATTGGTAAGTAAGCAAATTCATCGCCAGGTTTACCGGCAATATCAAATTTTGCTTTTTCACATGTGATGACTGTCTGAAGATTATCTAAAGTTTCGATCGTTACTTCATTATCCGGAAGTTTTCTAACGATCTCTGAAAAAATCTTTGCATCGATAGCGATCATTCCGCGATCAATAATGTCTCCGGAAATTTCTGTCTGGATACCAAGTTCCATATCATTCGCTGTTAATTTGATAATATCTGTTGTTGCATCAATAAGAATACATTCAAGGATTGGCATTGTTGTTTTAGATGGAACTGCTTTGGAAACAATACTGACACCTTTGACCAGATTGGATTTACTGCAGGTAATTTTCATATGTGTATAACTCCTTTCGCACGTGTGTGATAGATAAATAAATAAAATAGTTTCCGCCTCAGCCGTATTAGGGGATGTGGAAAAGAGGAAAAGTGCCTCTAGCCCAGTGTTTGCAAGGAATTTTGGCTTTGAAAACTTTGTGGAATTCGACTGGATTTTATGTGGAACGACTGTTGAAAACTTTTTCGTTTCTAAAGACAGGTGTAAAATCCCTGGGGTTTTCCCAAGGCTGTCCCATAGTTATCCACATGTCAGACGCAGATTTTCCCCATAGTTATTCACAGGCCAAAATGGCAAAATAAGGCTAAGCCGGATTGATTTTCTTCTTTATAATATTAATAGTGTTAGAAAGAGTCTCATCCGCCTTTAATTCGTTCTCGATTTTCTCAATCCCATGCTTGATGGTAGAGTGATCCTTGCCCCCAAGAATGACACCGACTGCTTTTAATGAAGTTTCTGTCATATTTCGGATCAGATACATGGCAATCTGGCGCGGAAATACGATCTCGGCGTTACGTTTATTCCCTTTCAGATCAGAAATAGATACACCAAAATGTTCGGAAACGATGTCCAAAATCAGTTCCGGTGTAACTTCTCTGCGATTATCCGAAGAAATGATATCTTTTAAGGCCTCTGCTGCAAGGGCAATATCGATAGAACCGGTGTTGTTCAGTTTATAAAGAGCAATCAGTTTATTAAGAGACCCTTCAAGTTCTCGGATATTTGTCTTAACGTTCGTTGCGATATATTCGAGTACATCATTCGGAATATTGTATTTTTCCAGATGATCCAGCTCGATCTTCTTCTGTAATATCGCCATACGGGTTTCATAATTAGGTGATGAAATATCAGCAATCAGACCCCACTCAAAGCGCGTACGAAGTCTGGCCTCCAAAGTTTCAATATCTTTCGGCGGCTTATCAGACGATATGATGATCTGCTTTCCGGATGTATGCAGATGGTTAAATGTGTGGAAGAATTCTTCCTGTGTACTTTCTTTTCCGATAATGAATTGGATATCATCGATCAAAAGTACGTCATTATTACGGTATTTATCGCGGAATTTCGACATTGCGGACTCGTTTCCGGCGGTTTTTCCGTTTTTGAGAGCTTCGATCAGCTCATTGGTAAATGTCTCGCTGGTTACATAGAGGACTTTTTTCTTTGGATTCTTGTCCAGAATAAAATGTGCAATTGAGTGCATCAAATGAGTCTTTCCAAGTCCAACACCTCCATATAAGAAGAGGGGATTGTATACTTCTCCCGGAGATTCGGCTACAGCAAGGGAAGCTGCATGGGCGAAATTATTGTTACCGCCGACAACGAAGGTATCAAAAGTATACTTCGGATTAAGCCCGGCTTTTTCCGCAGCACTTTTGCTTTTTTTCTTCTGATTTGCTTCAATGGCCATATTCTGAATCTCGTTCAGTCTGTCATCATCCTCGGAAATGAAGACAACTTCATATTCAGTTCCAGTAATCTCCGCAATACATACTTTTAATGGAAGCTGATATTTTTTTTCAATATATTCTACACTCGCATTCATATTTACTAATATAAATACGGTATTGTCTACGACATCGTAAACTTTCAATGGTTGGATCCACGTATTGAACGATACATTGGACAACTCATGTTCGACCCTGAGATGTTCGATAATTTCAGGCCATTTTTCCTTTACTGTATTCATCATATTTACTCCTAATCTGTCTGATTCGCGGATTTTCACCTATAAACCCACTCTTCTACATTGTACATCAAAAAGTTGCTTTAGGCAATCTTTTATCGCTATGCTTTGGCAACTGGCAGTTTCTCTTGATGTAGATTTGAAATATGTGGAAAACTCAATCCCAATTATCAACACTTGTAAAATGCGCATGAAATGGGGAAAAAATCTAAAAAAATATATGATTTCCACACGTTATCCACAAAAATCCACAAAGTTTTCCACAAAATGTGGATAAATATATTTTTAAAATTTAAGGAATAGCTTGACGTAGAGCGGTTTTTTTTATATAATCAAGGCTGATGTCTTATGAAAATTAGGGGGCAAGCCCCTTGGAATAAAATAAGGAGGTGGATATCCATGAAGATGACATTCCAGCCAAAGAAGAGACAGAGAGCTAAAGTACATGGCTTCAGATCTAGAATGAGCACAGCAGGTGGAAGAAAAGTACTTGCTGCAAGAAGAGCAAAAGGAAGAAAGAAATTATCAGCGTAGGCCGCATATATGTGGCCTTTTCTTCTACTCAGAAAAATTAGGAGAATAAGACAATGAAGTATTCCGAATCACTGAAAAAGAACAAAGATTTCCAATATATATATAGAAAAGGGAAATCTTACGCCAACAAATATCTGGTCATGTATGTACTGGAAAATGGGACAAGTCAGAATCGATTAGGAATATCTGTAAGCAAAAAAGTAGGAAACAGTATAGTACGGCACAGATTAACAAGATTAATCCGAGAAAGCTATAGACTGCAAGAAGAACGATTCAGATGTGGATTAGATATAATTGTTATAGCAAGAATAGGCGCCAAAGGAAAAGATTATAAAGATATTGTCGGCGCAATGCTCCATCTGGGTCATCTTCATAAGATTATAGATGAGGGGTAACGTATTATGAAGAAGATTCTGCTCACTGGTATCAGATTTTATCAGAGATATCTGTCTCCGATAAAGGGTGGTTCCACCTGTAAATTTTATCCGACCTGTTCTCAGTATGCGAAAGAGGCAATTGAGAAATACGGCGTATTAAAAGGAGGACGACTGGCGGTGTGGAGAATTCTGCGTTGTAATCCGTTTACCAGAGGAGGTTACGACCCTGTTCCTTAAAAAGATTACAACTACATATGGAGGAAAAAATTATGGTACCAAGTTTACTGACTGCCGCTAACTGGCCGATTGTCGGACAGCTTTGCTGGATTCTGGGTAAGGTAATGAACTTTATCTATAATTTCCTGGACAAATGTCTGCCAAGCGATAGCGGGCTGGTAGGTCTGTCGATTATTCTGTATACGATTTTTGTGTATACATTATTACTTCCACTTACGATTAAGCAGCAGAGAACATCCAAGATGTCTTCTGTTATGAATCCGGAGATTCAGGCTATACAGAAGAAGTATAAAAATAAGAAAGACCAGGCGTCCATGATGAAACAGCAGGAAGAGATTCAGCAGGTGTACGATAAATATGGTACATCGATGTCAGCAGGATGCCTTCCGTTACTGATTCAGATGCCGCTGTTATTTGCTTTGTACCCGGTTATCTATAATATCCAGAAATATGTTCCGGAGATCAAGACAGCTCCAAAGGCTGTAAATGTATTCCTGACACTTCCGGATCTGACTATCTCACCTATGCAGATGATCAAGAACAGCGGAAACTATGGTTTCCCGGCAATCGTGATCATTATTACTGCGATTTTACTTCCGGTATTATCAGGTCTGACACAGTATGGAAGTATCAAGCTTTCACAGGCTATTTCAGGCCAGCAGCTGGACAAAGATAACCCGATGGCGTCTACAATGAACACGATGAATATCACAATGCCACTGTTTTCGGTATTTATGGTATTCTCACTTCCGACAGGTATCGGTCTGTACTGGATCGTCAGTGCGGTAGTACGTTGTGTTCAGCAGGTATTTATCAATAAGCACTTAAGCAAGATTTCTGTAGAAGAGATTCTGGAGCAGAATAAGGAAAAGGCTGAGGAAAAACGTGTAAAACGTGGCGAGAAGAATGAACGTATCGCAGCAATGGCTCAGATGAATACCAAGAATATGAACAATCAGAACCAGAAGAAGAGACAGAGTACATCGAACCTGAGTGAAAAAGAAAGAGAAGCCAAGGTAGAAAACGCACACAAGAAAGCTGAAAATGCGAAGAAAGGAAGTCTCGCATCAAAAGCAAACATGGTGAAGAAATTTAACGAAAATGATTAGGGGGCGCTGTCATGGAGGATTACATTACTGTATCGGCAAAGACATTGGACGATGCGATCACCGAAGCGTTAGTTCAGTTAGGTGTAACAAGTGATCGCTTAGATTATATTGTTGTTGAAAAAGGAAGCGAAGGTTTCCTTGGAATCGGAAGAAAGCAGGCAGTAATCAAAGCCCGCAGAAAACGAGAAGAAAAACCGGTTGAAGAGACAGTGGAAGAAAGTAAAGTTGAAACACCGGTAAAAGAAGAAGTAAAACCAGAGAAGAAGACAGAGAAGAAGCCGGCAAAAGAGCATTCTCATACAAAGAAAAATGTAAGAGAAGAAAAACCGGAAGTAAAATCTGAGCCAAAGAAAGAAGTAGAACTTGCAAAAGTTGAACCACAGACGATCGAGACATGTGAAAAGTTCATTTACGATGTGATGAATGCAATGGGCATGGATGATGTAAAAGTTACATCTGTTGTAGATGAAGAAGGAGCACTTTCCATCAATATGGAAGGAAGCAACATGGGTATCCTGATCGGAAAACGCGGACAGACACTTGATTCTCTGCAGTATCTTACAAATCGTGTTGCCAACAAGATGCAGGATGGCTATGTAAGAGTGAAACTCGATACAGAGGATTACAGAAGAAGAAGAAAAGAAACACTGGAAAATCTTGCAAAGAACATTGCAAGCAAAGTAAAGAGAACAAGAAAGACAGTTTCTCTTGAGCCAATGAATCCATACGAGAGAAGAATCATTCACTCTGCGCTGCAGTCTGACCCGGCAGTATCCACACACAGTGAAGGTGAAGAGCCGTACAGAAGAGTTGTGGTAACACTGGTAAGAAACAGAAATAATCGATAATTAAGAGACAGGGGTCTTTAAGCGGCCCCTGTCTTTTTTTCACTCAAATGTATATTGGAGGAAATTATGGAACAATTATATAACTCCACGATTGCCGCAATATCTACGGCAATGAGTAATTCGGGAATAGGAATTGTACGAATGAGCGGACCGGAAGCATTTCAGATCGCAGACCGGGTATATAAGGGGAAAAAAGAGAAAAAACTATGTGATCAGAAGTCACATACCATTCATTATGGATATATTGTTGATGGAGAACAGGTAATTGACGAGGTCCTGGTCATGCTGATGCGCGGGCCGCACAGCTATACCGGTGAAGACACGGTAGAGATCAACTGTCACGGCGGTGTCTATGTGGTAAAACGAATTCTCGAACTCCTGATCAAAAACGGTGCACGCCCGGCAGAGCCGGGAGAGTACACTAAGCGTGCATTCCTGAACGGAAGACTGGATCTTTCGCAGGCAGAAGCAGTTGGTGATCTGATCGCATCGCAGAACGAATATGCACTGCAGAGTTCGGTAAGCCAGTTAAAAGGAAATATCAAAGATAAGATCAGCGAAATGCGCGAAAAGATCCTGTATCATACTGCATTTATCGAGACTGCACTGGACGATCCGGAGCATATCAGTGTTGACGGCTATGGAGAAACACTGAAAAAAGTCGTCGATGAGATCATGGAAGCAATGAAAAGATTGCTAGATAGCTGTGATGATGGTAGGATTATAAAAGAGGGCGTACGCACAGTCATCCTCGGAAAACCGAATGCGGGAAAATCCTCTCTGTTAAATGTACTTCTCGGAGAAGACCGGGCAATCGTTACTGATATTGCCGGTACGACAAGAGATGTACTGGAAGAACACCTGAATCTGAAGGGCATTTCCTTAAATATTATGGATACTGCCGGTATCCGTGATACGGAAGATGTGGTGGAGAAGATCGGTGTTGATCGTGCGAAAGAATATGCGGATAAGGCAGACCTGATCCTGTATGTGATCGATGCATCCAGACCACTGGATGAAAATGATGCAGAGATCCTGCATCTGATCAAAGGCAAACGTGCGATCATCCTGTTAAATAAATCCGATCTGGATATGCAGGTGACAAAAGAACAGGAAGAACTGCCGGAAGAATTTCCGGTGATCGAGATCTCTGCAAAGAATGTACAGGGAATCGAAGAGCTGGAAGATACGTTAAAGGAGATGTTCTTCCAGGGAGAACTGACATTTAATGATGAAATCTATATTACAAATGTGAGACAGAAAACAGCGCTTCAGGATGCATATGCTGCACTGGAACGTGTGAATGACAGCATTGCCGCGGATATGCCGGAGGATTTCTATTCGATCGACCTTATGGATGCGTATGAAGCTCTCGGTAATATCACCGGCGAAACGATAGGAGAAGATTTGGTTAATGAGATATTCAGCAAATTCTGTATGGGAAAATAAAGATAAATATGATGTCGTAGTCATCGGTGCCGGCCACGCAGGTTGTGAGGCAGCACTGGCGACGGCGAGACTGGGCTTTCAGACACTGGTATTTACCGTAAGTGTGGACAGCATTGCGATGATGCCGTGTAATCCGAATATCGGTGGAAGCTCGAAAGGACATCTGGTAAGAGAGCTGGATGCCCTTGGCGGAGAGATGGGAAAGGTCATCGACCGTACATTTATCCAGTCAAAAATGTTAAATAAATCCAAGGGTCCTGCGGTACATTCGCTCCGTGCACAGGCGGACAAAGCAGTGTACAGCAGAACGATGCGCCGCGTACTGGAGGCTCAGGAGAACCTGGAGATCAAACAGGGAGAGGTTGCCAATCTCCTTGTGGAAGATGGAAAGATCACGGGAGTGCAGACATTTTCCGGTGCAACATATCACTGTAAGGCGGTTATCATCTGTAGCGGAACTTACCTGAAAGCACGATGCATTTATGGTGATGTGAGTCAGTATACAGGCCCGAACGGACTGCAGGCGGCCAATCATCTGACTGACTGTCTGAAAGAACTGGGCATTAAAATGTACCGTTTTAAGACAGGAACACCTGCCAGAGTAGACCGGAAAACAGTTGATTTCAGCAAGATGGAAGAACAGTTCGGAGATGAAAGAGTGGTACCATTTTCATTTACCACGAATCCGGACGATGTGCAGATCGACCAGGCATCCTGCTGGCTGACTTATACAAATGAGACGACACATGAGATCATCCGTGCCAATCTGGACAGATCGCCGTTATATTCCGGCATGATCGAGGGTACGGGACCGAGATATTGTCCGTCTATCGAAGATAAAGTGGTAAAATTTGCGGACAAAAAACGTCATCAGGTATTCCTGGAACCGGAAGGGTTGGAGACGGATGAGATGTACATCGGAGGAATGTCAAGTTCGCTGCCTGAAGACGTACAGTATGCAATGTACCGCAGTGTTCCGGGACTGGAGCATGTGAAGATCGTGCGGAATGCGTATGCGATCGAGTATGACTGTATCGATGCGAGACAGTTAAAACCATCACTGGAATTCCGCAATATCAGCGGCTTATTCAGTGCCGGTCAGTTCAACGGAAGCTCGGGCTATGAAGAAGCTGCCGCACAGGGCCTTATAGCGGGCATAAATGCCGCCAGAAAGCTGCAGGGCAAGGAATCCTTAGTGTTAGACCGCTCAGAGGCTTATATCGGCGTTCTGATCGATGATCTGGTTACAAAGGAAAGCCATGAACCGTACCGTATGATGACTTCGAGAGCAGAATATCGTCTGCTCCTTAGACAGGATAATGCGGACCAGCGTCTGACGGAAAAAGGCTATGAAGTCGGTTTGATCTCACAGGAGCGTTATGACCGTCTGAAAGAGAAAGAAAGACTGATCGAGTCTGAGATCGAAAGATTAAAGAATGCCTATGTCGGAACCAGTGAAAAGGTACAGGAACTTCTGGAATCTTATGAAAGTACACCTTTGAATTCAGGAAGCAGTCTGGCAGAACTGATAAGGAGACCGGAATTATCTTACGAAGCTGTTACGGATATTGATGTGACGAGACCGGAACTTCCGAAAGATCTGGCAGCAGAAGTGATCGAGCAGGTGGATATTTCTATGAAATATGACGGTTATATCCAACGTCAGAAACGCCAGGTAGAGCAGTTCAAGAAGATGGAGAATAAGAAAATTCCGGAAGATATGGACTATGATGCAGTGAACAGCCTTCGTATTGAGGCAGTTCAGAAGCTGAAAGAGTACAGACCGGTGTCAATCGGGCAGGCATCGCGTATCTCTGGTGTATCTCCGGCAGATATATCAGTATTGCTTGTGTATCTGAGCGGAAATCACAGATAAGAAATCATAGATAAATTAATAAATGTGATGAAAAAGTAAGAAAAGCGGGATGAGTAGCTGTAATATAATGAAGTATATCAGTAAGAAAAACACCTAACACAAAAATAAATGTATTAATATTAACATACGCTAAAAATATAATTACACAGTAAATATAATGATAAGTATATAAAATGAATAAGACGAAAAATCATACATTTTATATACTTATTAATTTTAGAGAGAAAAAAGGAGAAAAATATGGACCAGATTTTGAAAAAAAGCCTGGAAAAGATAGGGATAGAGATCACAGACGAGCAGAAAGAGCAGTTTGATACCTATCATAAGCTTCTTGAAGAGTGGAATAAGGTGATGAACCTGACCGGAATCACAGAATATGAAGAAGTTGTAGAGAAGCATTATGTAGATAGCTTGTCGATTGTAAAAGTAATGAATATGAATCATGTGGATACAGTGATCGATGTGGGTACAGGAGCTGGTTTTCCTGGATTACCGCTGAAAATTGCATTCCCACATCTGAAAGTAACATTACTGGATTCACTGAATAAGCGGATTAAGTTCCTCAATACGGTGATTGAAGAGCTGGGGCTGGAAGATATCCACACAATTCATGGAAGAGCAGAAGATTATGCCAAAGATGCAGCATATAGAGAGAAGTATGATCTGTGTGTATCCAGAGCAGTTGCAAATCTGGCGACATTGAGTGAATATTGCCTTCCTTATGTAAAAGTAGGCGGTATGTTTATACCTTATAAATCAGGTGAGATTGATGAAGAGGTAAAAGGATCGAAAAAAGCGGTGAAGGTGCTTGGAGGAGAGATAGAAGATGTAGTGAAATTCGAATTGCCGGGAACGGATATCGGAAGATCCTTTGTAAAGATCCACAAAGTGAAGAATACGGCTAAGAAGTATCCGAGAAAGGCAGGGATGCCTTCAAGGGAGCCGATTGTTTAATCGTTGGGGAAATGGCTTACCCCGGGATGGAATGAAAATGAGATAGGGATTCCTGTGCTGATTCGGTTATGGGGAAATTCTAAAGCAAATAAATTGGCCTAAAAGCAGCCATCAAAAATCCAAAACTCGCGTTCGCTCAGACAATGGATTTTTGATGACTAACGGCCAATTTATTTACTTAAGAATTTCCAACCATGACCTCATATGCACAGGAATCCCTATCTCATTTTTATTCCATCTGGTTTTCGCGGGCGGCAATGATTAAATAATGAGAGTGTAGGGGTGGTGTGGATATGAGGATAGGTGTTGGAAGCAGAGGGAGAAAAATTGGTAAAAGGGAGAATGTTTCACGTGAAACATTCTCCCTTTGTACGTGTGTAGGTTACTGGTGGATGGAATGCATAATAATAACTGAGCTTGTTTGTAAATGTTAATGATAGTCTTTGAAATAGTAATTAGCTTATACTATATCAGCGCAAATCCTTGAATTAGCAATTGTCGCTTAATAATAAATCTATTTGTTCCAGGAATGCAGTGGCATTTTCGCGTTGTGGAAGTAATCCGCTGCCTGGGACTTCGAGGTGTTCGATAGATGGAAGTATGTGGCAGTATTCGGTGGCTTTTTGTGATGTTTCTGGTGCGTTTTTACCTGTGATTACTGCAATTGAGGTTGTAAGTCCTTCGAGACAGTGGGCAACATTTACAGTTGTGTAATGTCCTAAAATGCTGGCGTAGAGATATTTACACTCTGCTGAGTCGGAAAGAGCGGTGTTGCGTGCGCCAACATTATAAATAAATGTTCCATATATAGGGATATTTATTATCTTTGCAAGTAGTTTTGATTTGTGATTTGGAGCTTTTGCAAGTGCATGTGTGCTTTCCGGACAAACCAGAATAATATGGTCAATCTGGTCGGCTATATTCTGACAGGCAGCTGTTACAAAGGAGGCTGAAGCCCCGGTAGCTACGATATCTGTCTTTTCACCTATAATATCACGAATAAAATCAGTAAGCAGTTGAACATACAGATAGCAGGTATATGTAATTGCGGGCTTGTCGGATTTGCCGCATCCGAGAAGGTCTATCGTATATACTGTGTGTTCTTTGGAAAGAGTACCGATTACTTTATCCCATTCCATAGAAGAACTGTAATGATTCAGATCATGAATAAGAAGAACCGGAGAACCAGTTCCTTCTTTTTTATAATATATATTTCCAAATTTCCAATTATAGTAATTGGATTCATCTTCTTCTGAATGTTCATCGGAGGCGTTGAATATGAATTTATTTATTACATGGAATGCTAAGGTTGTCGTTCCAATTGCTGTTGAGATGAATAATAATGTCTTTTTCCAGTTCATGCTGATACCTCACTTTCTTTTCCTAATTATACTATATTTACTTATGAATTGGAAGATTGCCTTTACAAAATGAGCATAAAATGAACAAAGTGAAGGAAATAGGACATTTTACTTGGAATATATGAAAAGAAGGGACACGAATAATAAAGCAAGTGGTAAAAACAAATGTTTCACGTGAAACATTCACAAAAATCGTATGTCACACAAAGATAACGAAAATAATATATAGAACGGTTTTATATTTATGGAAAAGGGAAAATCTATGTTTCACGTGAAACATTTTCTGGATAAGTATTCTGAAAAGTGATATACTAGAATCATGTGAAATAAGGGAAGGTGATAATTAAATGGGACGAGTTATAGCCGTTGCGAACCAAAAAGGTGGCGTTGGAAAAACAACGACAGCTATTAATCTGTCGGCATGTCTTGCTGAAAAAGGACAAAAGGTTCTTGCTATTGATATGGATCCGCAGGGCAATATGACGAGTGGATTAGGAATAGACAAAGATGAAGTTGAAAAGAATATCTATGATCTTATGATTGGTCAGGCTGGTGTAGATGAAGTTCTGCAAAAGGAAGCAATTGAAAATCTGGATGTGATACCGACAAGCATTGACCTCTCGGCTGCTGAAATTGAACTGATCGGTGTGGATGATAAAGAATTTATTATAAGAAATGCAGTTCAGCCGATCAAAGATGATTATGATTATATCATTATTGATTGTCCGCCATCGTTAAGTATGCTGACGATCAATGCAATGACAACAGCAGATTCTGTACTGGTTCCGATTCAGTGTGAGTATTACGCACTTGAAGGGTTGAGTCAGTTAATACATACAGTGGAGCTTGTAAAAGAAAGGCTGAATCCTGTTCTGGAGATTGAAGGAGTTGTATTTACTATGTATGATGCACGAACCAATCTTTCACTCCAGGTAGTGGAAAATGTAAAGGAAAACCTGCAACAGAACATCTATAAGACGATTATTCCTAGAAATATCCGATTGGCTGAAGCACCAAGTTATGGTATGCCGATTAATCTGTATGATCCAAAGTCTACAGGAGCAAGCGCATATCAGAGACTGGCGGATGAAGTTATGAATAGAGAGTAAATGAAAGATGTAATGTAGGAGGAAACGAATGCCAATAAAGAAAAAAGGATTGGGGAAAGGACTGGACAGTCTGATTCCTGATAATAAGAGCATGAAGTCTGTTACATCGGAAAAAACTGTGGAATCAAAAGAAGATGCAGCAGCTAAATCCGGTGTACAGGTAATGAAAATTAATGAGGTTGAGCCAAACAGAGACCAGCCGAGAAAGAATTTTGATGAAGATGCTCTCCTTGAACTTTCGGATTCGATTAAGCAATTTGGTGTGTTACAGCCATTGCTTGTTCGAAAAAGAAAAGATTACTATGAGATCATTGCGGGCGAAAGAAGATGGAGAGCTGCAAAACTTGCCGGAGTAAAAGAGGTTCCTGTGATTGAAAAGGAATATACAGATCAGGAAATTCTTGAGATAGGTTTGATTGAGAACATTCAGAGAGAAAACTTGAATCCGATTGAAGAAGCAATTGCATACAAGAGACTTCTGGAGGAATTCAATCTGAAACAAGATGAAGTCGCAGAGAGAGTATCGAAGAGCAGAACAGCCGTAACGAACTCTATGCGTTTGCTGAAACTTAGTGATAAAGTTCAACAGATGATCATTGACGACATGATTTCAACGGGACATGCAAGAGCATTGCTGGCCATTGACGATCCTGAGCTTCAGTACACACTGGCAAATAAGATATTTGACGAAAAACTCAGTGTAAGAGAAACTGAGAAATTGGTCAAAGAAATAAAAAATCCAAAGAAGCCGAAAGAAAAGAAACCGGTGGCCAATTCATTTATTTACCAGGATCTGGAAGAGAAAATGAAGAGTGTATTTGGAACAAAGGTAAGTATAGCATCAAAAGGAAAGGGAAAAGGTAAGATAGAGATAGAATATTATTCAGATGACGAATTAGAACATCTGTTCGATATGATGATGAGCATTAAAAGAGGAGAGTAATTGAATATGGATAGCAAAATACTGAAAGCACTTGGTATCGATCCGGCATTAATATTTATATTTTTGCTGATACTGATTGTTATATTATTCGTTCTGTATGTAAATGTAACAATGAAGTATAATCGATTGAAAAGCAGCTATACGACGTTTATGCGTGGTAAAGATGGAAAAACTCTGGAAGAAAGTATGATGTCGGGATTCTCGGATGTAGAGGCCATTCTGAAATATACAAAACAGAATCGTACAGACATTCAGAAACTTAACAAGAAGATGGAAAAATCTTACCAGAAACTTGGAATTGTAAAGTATGATGCATTTAATGAAATGGGTGGTAAACTCAGTTTCGCACTTGCAATGCTGGACAATAATAATACTGGTTGGATCATCAATGCGATGCACAGCAGAGAAGGCTGCTATACTTATGTGAAAGAGATCGTAAAAGGTGAAAGTTATGTAGAGCTTGCAGAGGAAGAAGCAGAAGCACTGGATAAAGCAATCTTCGAAGATGGTTATGAAGAAGAGGTGGATAAAGCAGTTGCATCTGCAACAGGAAGTCTTAAGTCTGTTAAGTCTGGTCCGGCAAAGAATGGAAATCAGAAAAGCGCGAATGCGAGAAATACAAAACAGACATCTGGAAAAGCAAACAATGGTAAGATCTTAAATGCAAGAACCAGTAATGTGCGTCCAGATATGGCAAGACCTGAAAAAACAAGAAATGAGAGATAATATAACATATATATAATCAGGAGGAATTTAGAAAAATGTTAGATATCAAATTTGTAAGAAATAATCCGGATGTTGTAAAGCAGAACATTAAGAACAAATTTCAGGATGAGAAATTACCTTTAGTAGATGAGGTAATAGAACTGGATCAGAAGAATAGAGATATTAAGGGAGAAGTAGAAGCACTCCGTGCAGAAAAGAACAAAATCTCTAAACAGATCGGTGCATGTATGGCACAGGGAAAGAAAGAAGAAGCGGAAGAATTAAAGAGAAAAGTAGCTGAGAGTGCTGCAAGGATCGAAGAACTTTCCAAAGAAGAAAAAGAAGTAGAAGAGAAACTGAAACAGAATATGATGATCATTCCGAACATCATCGATCCTTCTGTACCAATCGGAAAAGATGACAGTCAGAATGTAGAAATTGAAAAATTCGGTGAGCCTTTTGTTCCTGATTTCGAGATTCCATACCATACAGAGATCATGGAAGCATTTGACGGAATCGATCTTGAGAGCGCCGGAAGAGTAGCGGGAAATGGATTCTATTATCTGATGGGTGATATCGCAAGAATTCATTCTTCTGTACTTGCATATGCAAGAGATTTCATGATCAACCGTGGATTTACTTACTGTGTACCACCTTTCATGATCAGAAGCAATGTTGTAACAGGTGTTATGAGTTTCGCAGAGATGGATTCCATGATGTATAAGATCGAAGGAGAAGATCTGTACCTGATCGGAACAAGTGAGCACTCTATGATTGGTAAATTCATCGACACAATGTTAGAAGAAAAACAGCTTCCACAGACACTTACAAGCTATTCACCATGTTTCCGTAAGGAAAAAGGAGCTCACGGTATTGAGGAGCGTGGAGTATACAGAATCCACCAGTTCGAGAAACAGGAAATGATCGTTGTATGTAAACCGGAAGAAAGCAAGATCTGGTATGATAAATTATGGCAGAACACAGTAGATCTGTTCCGCTCACTGGATATTCCGGTACGTACATTAGAGTGCTGCTCAGGTGACCTGGCAGATTTGAAGGTAAAATCTTGTGACGTAGAAGCATGGTCTCCAAGACAGAAGAAATACTTCGAAGTAGGAAGCTGCTCTAACCTTGGTGACGCACAGGCAAGAAGACTTGGTATCCGTGTCAAAGGTGAAGACGGAACAAAATACTTCGCACACACACTGAACAATACAGTAGTAGCTCCACCGAGAATGTTGATCGCATTCCTGGAAAACAACCTTCAGGAAGACGGATCAGTTAAGATCCCTAAGGCATTACAGCCATACATGGGTGGAACAGAGAAGCTTGTACCTAAAAAATAAGCAATTATAAGGATAAGCGTATGCATCAATATATGAAATCCATTGGATTTGGAAATATCAGAGACAAAAAACAGTTAACACAGATTTTAAAAGATGTGGAAGAATCCTATACACAACATCAGCTCGTTACACAGGATGAAACAACGGATCTTTGTGAGTTTGAAAAAGAATATGGAGAAGGAATCGGGATCAAGGTGTGCGGAGATATGGACATCGATGAACAGTTTGAGTACCGTTATTATACACCATATTTCAAAGGATCCGGTGTGACATCCTATGCGGATGTCAGTGTGGAACGAAGGATAGACCGGGAAGCATATGTGGGCATCTGTGAAGATACAAAAGTAGGCATTAATCTGGTATTTTATCTTCAGAATATGATGGAATATCTGAGGGAAAGGCAGCTTGGTGGAAGAAGTATCAAGTATTCTTCCGTGACATTGTCCGGTCTTTGCAATGAGGGAACCATTCTGCTTCCGGTGCTGAAAAGTAAAGAACAGGAGCGGGAACAGCAGGAAGATGTACACAATCGTATGCTGCTGTTAAGCGCAGCAAAATCTGGCGATCCACAGGCGATTGAAAGTCTTACTCTGGATGACATCGATACATATTCCAAAGTATCAAGAAGATTGATATCGGAAGATGTATTTACGATCGTTGATACGTACATTATGCCGTACGGAATCGAATGTGACCGGTATTCGATCATGGGAGAAATCCTGGAATATCGTCCTACCAGAAATGAGATAACGAGAGAAGATATCTGCATCATGAAACTGGATGTGAACGGCCTTCTGTTCGATGTATGTGTACCAAAAAGAGAGGTCATGGGTGAACCGGCAGTCGGACGCAGATTCAAAGGAAATGTGTGGCTGCAGGGAAGAATCAACTTTTAATCTGCCATGCATTCGGAAGAAGCTTCCGATGGCAGACCCTTTGTATGTGGATAAATAAAGAAAAATGTGGATAAATATTTTTGAAAGATACAGGGATGGGGAAAACCATCCCTGTATTGACTTTTACAGGATTAATAGGTAAAATAATAAAGTACGAGTTAGTCAGGCTCCCTTAGTTAAATGGATATAACAAGCCCCTCCTAAGAGAAAGCCGAGGCATTCCCCAAAGGGAAAAAATGAAAAACAACTTTCAGTTCGAATCTATTCTGAAAAATGCCAAAGGTGACAACAAAGCATTCCCCAAATTGGGGAACGTTCTAATGTTACCAACTCAAAAAAATCTGTAGATTGACAACTCAAAAAAGAGTTGATAATCTTATATATGGCCGAAGGGAAAAATCCCAGAACCCCAGTAAAATCAAGGGTTTGCGGCATGTGTCGTCATAGCTCAGCTGGATAGAGCACTCGCCTCCTAAGCGAGGGGTCGGAGGTTCAAATCCTCTTGGCGACGGGCTTCAAAGCGTTCGAAAATGTTAGCTGGATTAGCTGACAACGAACGCTTTTGTTATTTTCAAATCACGTTCGTGACACAAAATTCCATTCAAAATGATCAATTTCCAGCTAACGCAATCTGATTTTTGTTAGCTGACAGCTAATCAAAATTACCGGTTTGCAAACATGGGTTTTAGGAAGTTCAGCTAACATTTGGGTTCCGCTCTGTTGTCACCCCTTATTCGGGGATGTAAATCAGAGAAAAGGCGGGAAAAGAAACAATCTCTCCCAAACCTGCAAACATGCATTAGCTGAAACAGTATTCAATTCTATTAGCTACAGCTAATGGTCAAACAGCAATGTCTGTTTGGAACTTTACTATCTATAAAAGTTCCAGGCAGGCATTTTTTATTTCCTGAATCCTGGAGGAAAGGAGTCAAGATGACTGAACCAAACAGACAATCAGAAGAAAACGAAGAAAGAATCATAGAAATTGAGATTGAGCGTCTTCGTCCGTTCAAAGAGCACCCGTTTCAGGTAAAAGATGATAAGGAAATGTTTCTTTTGCAGGAAAGCATTGAGAAGTATGGAATTTTAAATCCGTTAATCGTCAGACCAGTACCGGATGGATACTATGAGATCATATCCGGTCACAGAAGAAAACATGCTGCGGAGAAACTGGGATACCGTAAAGTACCGGTAATCATCCGGGTATTAAGTGAAGATGATTCCATCTTGAGCATGGTAGATTCCAATCTTCACAGAGAACGGATCAGCTACAGTGAAAAAGCTTTTGCTTACAAACTGAAGAATGACGTATTAAAAAGAAAAAGTGGTCGAAAAAAGAGCCAAGTTGACCACAAAACACCAAGAAAGCGGGCAATAGAAATCATCAGTGAAGATTGTGGTGATAGCCCAAAACAAGTGCAGCGTTATATCTCACTGACAAAACTGATACCGGAAATGTTGCAGAAACTGGATGATGAGATTATTTCTTTTTGTCCGGCTGTAGAGATAGCTGCATTAAGTGAAAAAGAACAAAGAGAACTGCTTGTAGCAATGGAGTATGCACAGGCAATCCCATCACTCTCACAGGCCCAGAGGATCCGGCAACTGAGTAAAGAAAAACAGTTGTCACTGGAAAAGATGGAAGAAATCATGTGTGAAGTGAAAAAGGGTGAGATCACAAGAGTGGCATTCACAAACGAGCAGTTGCACAAGTATTTTCCAAATTCTTATACACCGGCAATGATGAAACGGGAAATACTGGCACTGTTGAAATTATGGAAAAAAGAATCATGGGAAAGTTAAAGGAGGAAGAAATCATGTGTAAAGTTATATCCGTAGTAAACCAGAAAGGTGGCGTCGGAAAGACCACCACAACTGTAAATGTAGGCATTGGACTGGCAAGAGAAGGTAAGAAAGTGTTGCTGATCGACGCGGATCCACAGGGAAGTTTAACCGCAAGTCTTGGATATGAGGAACCGGATGATCTTCGCATCACATTGGCAACGATCATGATGGATGTCATCAACGAAGAAGAAATCTCTCTGGAAGATGGGATTTTACATCACCAGGAAAATGTAGATCTTCTCCCGGCAAATATTGAGCTTTCCGCACTGGAAGTAACGATGGGAAATGTTATGAGCAGAGAAATGATCATGAAAGAATATATCGATGCGATACGATGCCGATGCGATTATATCCTGATCGACTGTATGCCGAGCCTTGGTATGATGACAATCAATGCACTGGTCTCTTCCGATTCTGTGTTGATACCTGTGCAAGCCGCATATCTGCCGGTGAAAGGACTTCAGCAGCTGATCAAGACCATTCTTACAGTAAAGAAAAGACTGAACCGGAAACTGGCGATTGAGGGCATTCTCCTGACCATGGTAGATTTCAGAACCAATTACGCAAGGGATATTGCATCGAGAGTACATACAACCTACGGAAGTCAGATCGAGGTATTTGAAAATGTGATCCCGATGTCTGTAAAAGCTGCTGAGACCAGTGCAGAGGGAAAAAGCATCTACATGCACTGCCCGAAAGGAAAAGTTGCCGAAGCATATAAGAACTTAACACAGGAGGTTTTGAAAAATGAAAAATAGAAGTGGCGAAAAGATTAAACTGGCAAGCATTGATGAACTGCTGGGTGTGGTAAATGAAGAATCTGCAATGGAGATAGAAATCAGTAAGATCCATCCGTTTAAAAAGCATCCGTTCAAGGTGCTGGATGATGAAAAGATGCAGGATCTGGTTGAAAGTGTAAGGATCAATGGAGTACTGACACCGGTACTGCTTCGAATGGATGATAATGAAGAATATGAAATGGTATCCGGTCATAGAAGAATGCATGCAGCACAGCTTGCAGGACTTACGACTATTCCGGCAATCGTAAGAGAATTATCGGATGATGATGCCGTGATTGCGATGGTGGACGCTAACATTCAGCGAGAGGAACTGTTACCGAGTGAGAAAGCATTTGCATATAAGATGAAAATGGATGCTATGAGAAGAACAGCAGGTCGTCCGACAAAAGAAAATCCCCGACAAAATGTCGGGAATTATGAGACGGCAGATCTCATTGGAAAGGATAATGGAGAAAGTGGACGACAGGTTCAAAGATATATTCGTCTCACGGAATTAATACCAGAACTTTTAGATCTGGTAGATAAGAAAAAGCTCCAATTTACAGTTGCTATTGATATCTCCTACATCGATAAGGAAGTACAAGAATGGATTTACGAATATATTAGTGACACTGGATTTATTAAGCCAAAGCAGATTGCAGCACTCAGAAATCAGCTGAATGATGGGCCAATCAATCAGATTCAGATGTTATCAATTTTCAATAACTGTGTGATAGCAAAGAAAGTATCCCGGTCTCTTACTTTCTCAGAAAAGAAACTGACAAAGTATTTTCCGGATGATTATACAGCCAAAGATATGGAGCAGGTGATTGAATCATTATTAGAAAAGTGGATGCAGGAACAGTCCTGTTAAGGAGAGAAAAAGCTAAGAAAACAATGTCAAAGAAGTTTAAAAAGAGGACTTCTTAGCAGAAAATGAAAGGAGGAAATTATGGAGAAAAAAATGACATTTAATTATTTTTACGGTACCGAAGCTGATCAGTTCAGCTTCTACCGCATACCAAAAGCATTATTTACAGACAGTTATTTTAAAGATTTATCGAGCGATGCTAAAATTTTATATGGACTGATGTTGGATCGAATGTCTCTTTCCATCAAGAATCAGTGGTTTGACGACAAAAACAGAGCATATATCTACTTTTCCATCGAAGATATCATGGAATTACTGAACTGTGGCAGAAATAAAGCCATTAAATCCATGAGAGAACTGGATGACGAAACAGGAATTGGTCTGATTGAGAAACGCAGACAGGGATTTGGAAAGGTGAACGTTATCTACGTGAAAACCTTTATGCCTGAGAAAACAGATGAGAAAAAATTTGGAGAGGAATCACAGAAGTTTAAAAAACAAACTTCTGTGGAAAATGAGGAATCTACAGAAGTTTACAATTCAAACTTCATGAAGTCCAAAAATCAAACTTCTAGAGGTCCCGAAAACAAACTTCAAGAAGTTTACATTTCAAACCCTAATAATACTAATCTTAGTGATACTGAAATGAATGATAATAAATCTAATCAAATCGTATCTGCAGATGAGAATCGATCCGATGGCGATAACCGCTCTGAGGATTATCAGGCTTATGAAAACCTTGTCAAAGAGACCATTGATTATGAATCACTGGAAGTAACCCATCATGACGATATGCGGCAGGTAGATGAAATCGTGAACCTGATCGTAGAGACTGTGATGTGTAAAAATGACAAGATCTTGATTGCCAGCAACTGGTATCCGGCATCACTGGTGAAGAAAAAATTTCTGATGCTGACCTATTCACATATCGAGTATGTCTTACACTGTATGAGTGGTAACACCACAAAGGTGAAGAACATCAAGAAATATTTATTAGCAGCCCTGTTTAATGCACCGTCAACGATGAACGGGTATTATCAGGCAGAGGTGAACCATGATATGCCAGGACTGGTAAGATAGGAGGTGCACATGTTTATTTTAAAACTTGCTGGAAAGATATTATTACTGCCGGTATGGCTGATCCTTTTTGTGATCGGCTTGGCAGTAAAAATGACAGTACAGACTTATGCGGTTGTCAGAGGGATCCTTGGATTTATATTCACTTTATTGATTATAGCGACTGCATACTGTTATCATGACTGGGTACAGGTTGCATTTCTATTTTCGCTGAGTGTAATTCTGTATCTGATCCTGTTTGCAGGAGTGTTTGTAGATACTGTACTGGACATGACAAGAGAACGTATTATTGATTTTATTATATCGTGAGGAGAATATGAAAATGAGCGAAAACAAGGATTATATTCAGTTACCACCACTAAAAAAAGACACACCGTCCGATGTGGTAGCATTTATCTGGGAGTACATGAAAGTACCGGAGAACTCAAGAGAAAAAGTTAAGAATCTGCTTAAAGATGCAAATGAAAATGGCGTAAAATTAAGTCATCAGGCACCAACACTGTATGATGTTGTTCCAAAAAAAGAAATTGCTGAATTTGAAGAGCTTATGCGCAAAACCATAGCTGACATTGTATCAGAAGCCAGTAGCGTTGCCTGTTGGGTGTATGTGCAGAAATATGTGAAGCACAAAACCCTAAACGAAATGCTGCAAGAATTGCCAGACGTAGGTCAATTCATCCTAGCTATGGATATCTGGTTTGCAAAACTGATGGAGAAATAATCTAGGAAAATAGTTTAAAGTTTACATGTTATGATCATGTATGAAGTTGGAACAAAATAAAAGAATTGTGCTATAATATTGTTCAAGAAAAAGCTCATTGACATATTTCAATCTATTTAGGAGGATAAACAATCATGTGTACAGCAGCAACTTATAAAACAAAAGATTTTTACTTTGGACGAACCCTCGATTATGAATTCTCTTATGGTGATCAGATAGTAATTACACCACGTAATTATGCGTTTAATTTTCGCCATGTTGGCGATATGAAAAATCATTATGCAATTATTGGAATGGCTCATGTTGCTGAGGATTATCCTTTGTATTATGATGCTATGAATGAAAAAGGAGTGGCAATGGCAGGACTGAATTTTGTCGGAAATGCTGTTTATGCCGCGATTAAGCCAGATGTGGAAAATATTGCACAGTTTGAATTTATTCCGTGGATTTTAAGTCAGTGTTCTTCTTTAGTTGAAGTTCGCGAGCTTCTTGAACGAATTAATATTGTTAATACTCCTTTCAGCGAGCAATTACCATTAGCACAATTACACTGGATCATTTCTGATGAGAATGAGTCAATTACGGTAGAATCTATGTCAGATGGTTTGCATATTTATGACAATCCAGTAGGAGTGCTTACGAATAATCCGCCATTTCCACAGCAGATGTTTCAACTAAATAATTATATGTATTTATCTCCTAAACAGCCCAGAAATACTTTCTGCGAAAATTTGGCTCTTGATGCATATAGTAGAGGTATGGGAGGATTAGGTCTTCCGGGAGATCTCTCATCTTCCTCACGCTTTGTACGTGTAGCTTTTACAAAGGTAAATGCAATTTCAGGTGAATCAGAGGAAGAAAGCGTTAGCCAATTCTTCCACATTCTCGGATCTGTGGATCAGCAACGAGGATGTTGCGAAGTAGCGGATGGAAAATATGAAATCACATTGTATACGTCGTGTTGTAATGTTACAAAAGGTATTTATTATTACAATACTTATGAAAACCATCAGATCAGTGCAGTAGATATGCATGTAGAAAATCTGGATAGTGATAAAATGATTTGTTATCCAGTAATTCAAGGAGAACGAATCAACTATCAAAATAAATAATGTTTTGAACTCAGGGATGAGGTAGAAAGGAAAGTTCCATGACAAAAGATGAAGTAAAAAAACTCAGGATGAACAGTCCGGAATCACTACAGTTTTTAAATAATGCTACAAAATTTTATAATTTAATGATGATGTATCGTTGTGCTATTCGGGAGATACAAACTAAACTTGAGGTTTTGGATGATGAATTTTCAGTTGAGAACAATCGAAATCCTATTTCTTTTATAAAAACAAGAATTAAGCAGCCCAATAGTATTTACGATAAACTACAGAAGATGGGATATGAATTTACAACAGAAAATATACAGACATATCTCAATGATGTAGCAGGCGTTCGAATAGTTTGTGCGTTTATTGACGATATTTATATGATATCAGATTTGATTACCCAACAGGATGATATTAAAGTTATTGAAATAAAAGATTATATAAAAAATCCAAAATCGAATGGTTATCGAAGCTATCATATGATTGTTGAAATACCAGTATTTTTTGCTAAGGGTAAAACACCTATGCGTGTAGAATTACAGATTCGAACCAATGGTATGGATTTCTGGGCAACATTGGAACATCAACTTCGCTATAAAAAAGGAATTGAAGAAATGCCTGGCTATGATGAGATAAGTGAAGAATTACTTCATTCTGCAAGAGCTATCATTGAAGCAGATAATGAAATGCAGAGAATAAAAGACAAAATTGGTATGTTCCACGAAATTTAGGAAGAAAACTGAGCAAGTAGGAAGGTGGAATATATATGAAACAAGATACTTTAGAGGGCAAAGCAAAAACAAAAAATGGGGTAAAACGGCTGTGTTTTTCCATAATCTGCATTCTTCTGGAAGTGATTTTTATTATTACTATCGTAACACGCTTGAATGAATATGCAGAAATCATAAATTTATTTACAAGGATTTTGAGTGGGATCTTGGTTTTGGGATTGTACGCATCAAATAAGACATCCTCTATGAAAATGCCTTGGGTCATCTTAATTCTAATTTTCCCAATTATGGGTGTAGGCCTGTATTTGTTGATTGGTTTGAATGGTGGCACACATAAAATGCGTGAGCGATATGCAGAAATTGATAGCAAATTGTTACCAATGCTTCCGGACAGTCAGGAGTGTTTGAGCAAAATAAAAGAAACAATTCCGAAAGCAGGAAATATAGCAAGTTACATACAAAGAAATTCGCAGTATCCAATCTATCAGAATACGGATATTGTGTATTTTGATGAAGCAGTGAAAGGATTAGAGGCACAGCTTAAGGATTTGGAGAAAGCACAGAAGTTTATCTTTATGGAATATCATGCGATAGAAGACGCTGAAGCATGGCATAAGATTCAAGATGTTCTGGAAGAGCGAGTAAAAGCAGGTGTGGAAGTTAGAGTATTCTACGATGATATGGGTTCTATAGGCTTTATTAACACAGATTTTGTGAAAAAGATGGAAGCAATAGGAATTCATTGCCGTGTATTCAATCCGTTTATGCCAGGTTTAAATCTGTTTTTGAACAATCGTGATCATAGAAAAATAACAGTTATTGATGGAAAAGTCGGATTTACAGGTGGATATAATCTAGCAAACGAATATTTTAATTACACACACCCGTATGGACAGTGGAAAGATACAGGTATTCGTTTAGAAGGAGATGCTGTTCAGTCGCTTACGGTGACATTTTTGGAAATGTGGAATGCAGTAAGTGATAAGGATGCTAATGATTCTGATTTTAGTAAATACCTTTTCCACTATGATTATGCGGCACAGCAAACTGGGTTTGTTCAACCTTATGCAGACAGCCCTATGGATAATGAGCAAGTAGGAGAAGAAGTTTATATCAGTATGATAAATAAAGCTGAAAAATATTGTTGGTTTATGACTCCATATCTAATCATAACAGATGAAATGACGCATGCGTTATGTCTGGCTGCTAAGCGAGGGGTAGACGTAAGAATTATCACACCTGGTATCCCTGATAAAAAATTCATTTATAATATAACTCGTTCTTTTTATCATGGATTAGTTAAACATGGTGTTCGTGTTTATGAGTGGACTCCTGGTTTCTGTCATGCAAAAATGAGTGTGGCAGATGACTGTATGGCAACTTGTGGAACAATTAATCTGGATTATCGAAGTTTATATCACCATTTTGAAAACGGCTGTTTTATGGCAGATTGTCAGGCAGTTGTGGAAATAAAAAATGATCTGATAAGAACGATGGGAGAATGTCGTGATGTGACAGACCAATATCAAACCGGACGAAGTGCATATTTGCGACTGGGACAATTATTTATGAGATTATTTGCTGGATTGCTATAAGAATCTGATGAAACGACCTTTCAAAAAACAGTTGATTTAGAAGTTAACTGTTTTTGAAAGGCCGTTTTTGCTATATCTAACAGTCTGTTGTACAAAGAAGATTTTGCATGGATAGTGATTAATACAACGGAGTAAGAAAAGCTCCTTCATATATTAGAATAAAAATAAATTTTGTTGAGGTTAAATTGAGATTGACTTTGTATTGTATAAGTATGAAATAAAAAGGAATCAGGTGATGTACAATGAAAAAGCATAAAATATGTAAAATCCTTCTTGTTATACTGGTAATTTTTTTATGTGTGGCTTTTTATGAATTGCTCGGAATCTGCGTTGCATATAAAAAGCAGCCGGAAGTGTCCAATACAACCAAAAAAGAAACAAAAAATGGGTCATGGAACGAATGCAGTGAAAATACAGAACGGGCAGTAATCATAGAAAAGAATCCAGAAGCGCTTTTACAAAGAGTGCGTTTGATCAAGAATGCAAAAAAGGAAATTATTCTTTCTACTTTTGCATTTCAATCCGATGAAAGTGGAAAATTGATTTTAGGAGCATTGCATGATGCGGCAGACAGAGGTGTACATATTCGTCTGTTAGTAGATGGAATGGAGAGCTGGATTGATATGGAAGGAAATCCGTATTTCTATGGATTATCTTCCCATGAGAATGTTGAAATTAAACTGTATAATAAGGCCAATCCGTTGAAACCGTGGAAAATGATGGGTAGAATGCATGATAAATATTTGATTGCAGATGGAAAGAGATATATTCTTGGGGGAAGAAATACATACAATTATTTCCTGGGTGATTTTCCGGGACATAAGAACTATGACAGAGACGTGTTAGTGGTTTGCGATGAACCTGAGAAAGGAAATTCAGTTAACCAGTTGTCAGAGTATTTTGAAACCATATGGAATCAGGAAGACTGTGGTTATTTTCATAACAATAAAAAACTGGCAAATAGAAAATCTGTAAAGAACGCAGTTTTAGAGCTGCAGAACAGCTATCAGAAATATTTTGAAGAGAATAAGGAAAGAATCTGCGAGACCAATTATACGGACGAAACTTTTGAGACAGAAAAGATTACATTAGTGTCAAATCCTATTCACACAGGTTCCAAAGAACCAGTAGTGTGGTATCAGTTGGGAGAATTGATGAAAAATGCAAAAAATCGTGTGAAGATCCACACGCCATATATTATCTGTAATGATATGATGTATAATACATGGGAGGAAATTGCAGAGAACGTTTCAGATTTTTCTATCATGACAAATTCAGTTGCGAATAATGGGAATCCATTTGGGGCTGCCGATTATGCGAAAAACAGAAATAGAATCTTAAGTACAGGAATTAATATCTGGGAATATGAAGGCGGTTATTCATACCACGGAAAAAGTATTCTGATTGACGATGATCTGTCTGTAATCGGTTCCTTTAATATGGACATGAGAAGTGCATATCTGGATACGGAACTGATGCTTGTAATTCGCAGTAAAGATATTAATAAACAGTTGGAAGAGGGCATGATGGAATATGAAAAAGTGTCCCGCCAGATATTAGAAGGCGGAATTTATAATGATCCATATCATGTAGAGCCAATCGAATTAACAAAGAAACGTCAGAGAAAAATATTTTTGGTACAGCATCTGCTTGGATGGGCAAGGTATCTGTTTTAATAAGGAGGAAGGAAAACGTGTTTCAAATATTGATTGTAGAAGATGATAAAGAATTAAGCCAGCTATTCCAAAAAGTGCTTGAGAAGAATGGATATCAAGTCAAAAGTGCATCGGATGGAGCACAGGCATTAGAAGTATTGGATAAGGAATATATTGATCTGATCATTTCTGATATTATGATGCCGGTTATGGATGGCTATGAACTGGTGTCAGAACTTCGTTCAGTAGGATATCAGATACCAGTGCTTATGATCACTGCGAAAGGTTCCTTTGATGATATGCGCCAGGGATTTCTTTCGGGAAGTGACGATTATATGGTAAAACCGGTAAATGTGAATGAAATGGTTTTAAGAGTCGGAGCACTGCTTCGCCGTGCACAGATACTGAATGAACACAAAATTGTGATCGGTTCAACAGAGTTTGATTATGATGCAATGACGGTTACAACTGATAAGGAAAGTCTTGTTTTGCCTAAAAAAGAATTCCTGCTTTTATATAAGCTTGCAGCTTCGCCAGGCAGAACATTTACAAAACAACAGTTGATGGATGAAGTATGGGGATACGAGACGGAGGCAGACCCACATACGATAGAGGTACATATAGGAAGAATCAGAGAGCGTTTTAAAGATAACCCTGATTTTGAAATCGTAACAATGCGTGGAATTGGATACAAGGTGGTGAAAAAATAATGGAACAAAAGAAAGAAAAAGGATTGCGGATCCGATCCTGTCTGACTGGTGCAATCTGGCTGGCACTTGTATTTTCAACAGTCATATCTGCTTTATTATTTGCTTTTTTGAATCATTTTTTTAATCTGCCGGGCAGCATACCTGTGCTTGGCTGGCTTTTGATTTTCAATACATTGATTGCAGGGCTGATCACTTCCTTTATCAATGCAAAGTTACTGGAACCAATTACCAGACTTAGTAAAGCAATGAAGGAAGTTTCTCAGGGAGATTTTGAACAGCATTTGGAAACGAACAGCCGTATAGCAGAAGTTGGAGAATCTTATCAAAGTTTTAATGTTATGACAAAAGAACTTCGTGCAACAGAGGTGCTGCAGATGGATTTTGTATCTAATGTTTCTCATGAGTTTAAGACCCCGATTAATGCCATTGAAGGATATACAATGCTGCTTCAGGGAGAAGAACTGTCTCCGGATCAAGAGGAATATGTAGAAAAAATCTTATTTAACACCCAAAGACTTTCCGGATTGGTTGGTAATATTTTGCTGTTATCCAAGTTAGAGAATCAGAATATACCAATGAAAAAAACAGAATATCGTCTGGATGAACAAATCCGCCAGGCATTTCTTTCATTGGAAACAAAATGGACAGAAAAAGAAATTGGTTTTCAGGTAGAATTGGAGGAAGTTAAATATACTGGGAATGAAGGACTTTTTATGCATATCTGGATAAATCTTTTGGATAATGCGATTAAGTTCAGCCCTTCAAAGGGGACAATTACGATGTTTCTGAAACAAGAACAGGATTCTGTTAAGTTCATTCTGGAAGATGAAGGACCAGGAATAGAGGATGATGTAAAATCCAGAATATTTGACAAGTTCTATCAGGTAGATGGATCTCATAAAGCAGAAGGAAATGGCCTAGGTCTTGCACTTGTAAAACGGATTGTAGATAGTGCCGGAGGAACAATCAAAGCAGAAAACCGTGAATATGGTGGATGCAGATTTGTTGTAGAGCTTCCAATACAGAAAGATGAGGCCATATAAGTTTAAGAAAAACAGATAGAGGAGGAATTACATGACATTTTATCAGGAATTGCAGTTAAATCAGGCAGGTTCTAAAAATCTGTTGAAAAAGAGTGAAACAGTGAAAGAAAAATCATATCATATACTGGTATATTTGGTAAAGATAGCTGTTACAATGGCATTTTGTTTTTTATTTGTTACTATTTTCAGTATCTTATTTGGAAATGAGAATAGTATTGTGGGTGTAGTAGTTTTATTATGCCTTATGGTATTTCGGAATGCGGATCTGGGGATCCACACCGGACAATCTACGATGCTTTTGGCTTTGTTCTTTGTAATTATGACTGTATGTCCGCATTTAGCAAATCAGTTTTCACCGGTATTGGGAATGCTGTTAAATATTGCGGCACTGGCTGTGTTGATTCTGTTCGGATGCCATAATCCATTCATGTTTAATCAATCTACATTGGTTCTTGGGTATCTGCTGCTATATGGTTATGATGTTACGGGAAAAAGCTATCAGATGCGATTAGTCGGAATGGCTTTAGGTGCAGCACTTACCTGCTTCGTATTTTATCGAAATCATAAAAACAGAACTTATAAAAGAAATCTGAAAGATCTGATACAAGAATTTGATATCACTTCTTCCAGAACAAAATGGCAGATATGTCAGATTTTATGCGTACCGATTGTCCTTTGCATTGCAGAACTTTGTAATATGCCACGTGCAATGTGGGCTGGTATTGCGGCCATGTCCGCGATTTTGCCATTTATGGAAGATATGCACTACAGAGTCCGTAAAAGGATTGTCGGAAATATTGCAGGTGTTATATGTTTTACAGTATTATATTTTCTGCTTCCTTCGTCAATCTATGCATATATAGGAATTCTTGGTGGAATCGGTGTAGGACTTTCAGCACAATATGGCTGGCAGGCAGTATTTAACACATTTGGTGCTTTAGCCATTGCTGCAGAGACTTATGGGCTACAAGGAGCGGTTAGTCTTAGAGTGATTCAAAATGTTTTTGGTGTTGTGTTTGCATTAGCATTTTGTGTTATATTTTATTGGTTTATGTCAAAAAAAAAGGAAAGTGAGGCGACCGTACATGCAGAGTGAAGTGAATCAGGAAGAAAATTTGAATAGAATTATTACGGTTCCTAATCTTCTTTCTTTTTTTCGGCTTTGCCTGATTCCGGTAATTATATGGAGCTATTGTGTAAAGAAAAATCCTCTGTTAGCTGGAGAAATCTTATTGCTGTCTGGTCTTACGGATCTTGCTGATGGATATATCGCAAGAAGATTCCATATGATTAGTAATTTGGGAAAAATACTTGATCCGGTGGCCGATAAGCTGACACAGGCAGCGATGTTAATCTGTCTGTTTACTCGGTTTCCGCATATGCTTCTTTTAATCGTAATAATGGCAGGTAAGGAGCTGTATATGGCAGTCAGTGGATGTCTTGTGATACGAAAGACAGGAAAAGTACACGGTGCAGACTGGCATGGAAAGATAGTAACCTTTTTATTATATGGAACTGCAGCGGTGCATATTATATGGTTCCACATTACACCTATGGTATCAGATCTGTTGATTGGTTTGTGCGCTATAATGATGGTCATATCGGTCGCTCTGTATATTATCCAGAATACCAGGACTCTTAAGGGAGAGACTGTATAAGCAATTTTATATTGCAATGACTAGAAAAATATTTAGGAGAAGATAGATATAAACAGTAAGTCAAACACACAAACTATGGAGTCTTTAGTCGGTTTAATAAAATTTTAGATAGAAAATAAATCATTATAAAAAGATCCTGTTCATACTATGATATATAGAACAGGATCTTTATTTACTTTATTTCGCCAGGAAATTGCTCTGAATCTCCATCGGCATATGATAAGCCTGGCCTCGTTTTGTCAGGCTGTATAATTTAAAGCTCATTAGTTCCGGAGTCGCATTCAATGAACTGCAGAGTCCGAAATAATCCAGGTCCTCGTTCTGAACCATATCTTCGATTTCCTCATCTTCAATCAGCAGATCGGCAGCAAACAGATTGGCCTGGTATTCTGTATTATCCGTCATATTGTAGAGTGTATCATCTTGCATACCTGGGTTGGATTTATCTTTATGGTAATTGTGTTAGTAGTTGTAATGCAGATATTTGAAAAGGTGAAAGAACAGCTGCTTAAATGGACAATTGATTAAAATTAAATGAAGATGAAAATATAGGGAAGTTGTGGTATATGGATGTGTATCACAGCTTCCCTTTTTTAACAAAAGCTAAATGCGTTTCATAAGTTACACTGCAATGTCCGGTGTCCAGTAGATATTATTTATCAATCTCACTCAGTGCAGCTTCATCAGCAACGATTGTTACATCATTATGTAACTGAAGGATGGAAGCCGGTACTTCCGGAGTGATTGCTCCATAGAGTACTTGCCTGTTGGGTGTATGTGCAGAAATATGTGAAACAGAAAACTCTGGACGAAATGCTGCAAGAATTGCCAGATGTAGGCCAATTTATCATTGCTATTGGATAGCTGGTTTGAAAGACTGATGGCGGAAGAATAGATGCTGTGATAGAATGAAGAAAAATGATAAGTTAATAAAATGATATCAAAAAAATTTACATCTGATAAGGAGAAGGAAAATAGATGGAAAGTGTGAATTATGAATATTTTGATTCAGAGAATGATTATTCAAAAAATCCTAATGCAACCAAACATAGATCATTTAACGTTTCAAGAGGAGATTTTAGTAAATATGCTATTTTAAATGGATTTTACGGAAAAAAACTGATTTCTCGAGATGCAAGAAAATTTTATTCATCAATGTGTAGAATGGCAGTAAAAAAGGAAAAAGGGTTTTATGTAATTTCAGATGAGTATGAATTTGCGGAAACTTCATATAAAAATGTAATTTCTTTTGCCATGGGTATGTTAGCAACAAGAATTATTGCAAATGAAATATATAACATTAACAAATTATATCATTTTACAGATAAGAGTTTTAAAGGAACGTTGGTGAATGGAAAAATGGCACCAGATTGGATCGGAGTTGATGGGCAAAAAAAAGTATTTTTATTTGAAAGTAAGGGGACTTGTAATAAGAATGTTAGGAAAAAGACAATCGAGCATGCAAAAGTACAATTAAATAATGTGGGTTCAATTAAGGATACATCAACAAACCAGATGTATTACCCACAAAAAGATAGCAAACATGTAATTTGTTCATGTTTTGACGCATACTCTGGTATAGATAAAGTATGGAATATACATGATGTGGATCCAGAAGGAAAGGGAGAAGTTAACTTAGAAATTAATTTTGATAAAGAATGCTTTATGTATTATCAAGCATTTATTTCGTATGTGGATTCATTAAATCAGGTATATCAATGTGAGTCTGTAAAAAATCAAAAATACTATTGTTGGGTGTATGAAGATGAAAAATATTGTATTCTTGAAGAAATATATAATTCGATGAAATCAGGACAATTTAATGAACAGAATAGATATCGTAATTTTAATAATTATGTAAACGAGAAACTTAGTGATATAGAGTATCCAGAACAGTTTTCACATGATGGAATCTCTTCTTATGAAGATGGAATAGTAGTTTGTAGTTCAGTTTCTTGGCGAGATAAGCTGCACTAAGAAGATATTTTTGTTTTTGTTCTCATACTCCTCCTTCCGCTGAGACTATTCCTCCCGCCGGGAGTTCACGTATTTCAATATCGGCTGTCCCTTCCGATATTAGAAATAGTGCTGTGAACACCTTTAGGTGGAACCAACAGACAAGTGAAACGTCTGTTATTGAGAGGGTATGGGGAAATCCCCATCAAGATAAATCCCATAGGAGAACAGGATGGCAAACGACATTACTGTTAAACATGGGTGGATCTTGCCCTTATTTGTATCCCTCTATATAACGAAACGCTCAGAGGCTGTTTTACAGTGGGGGAAAAGAAAAAATATCAAAAAATTGATAATTAATGGTGAGCTTGTGATAGAATGGAAAAAAGAGAAAAGCATAAAGGATGTAGTTGTGGAGAATATTTGTTATGATTAGAAAGTTGCTGAACGGAGATATCGATAGAGTCGCTGACATATGGTTAAAGACAAATCTGAAAGCACATTATTTTATTTCCAATCAATATTGGAAAAGTAATTATGAATTAGTAAAAGAAATGCTGTCACAATCCGAAGTTTATGTGTTTGAAGCAGATAAAATGATACAAGGATTTGTAGGACTAAATGATGAATATATATGATATTGTAAAGACATATTCGGAAAACACGCTTGGAAAGTTTTCAAAACATGATGCATTGGTTGCCTGCCCTAGCCTTGGAAGTTCTTCAGTAGAATCAGCACTTAAAAAGCTGGTTGATGAGGGGACTGTCATACGGACTGGAGCAGGAAGGAAAAAAATGTATATGATGAAAAAAGAATAATTATTACGAGGATACATTAGAGATATAATATAAATATTGATAAAACTATTTACAAAAGTGGGGAATAAAAAATGAACAAACAAAAGAAAAAAGGTTTCACATCAGACACGTTAAAAGAAACCGCCGTCATGACGATAGCAGTGGGGATTATCGCCGCGGCAGTGTATTTCTTCCTGATTCCGAGTCAGACTTCGATCAGCAGTATATCTGCACTGGCGATTATTATCGCACATTATGTACCATTGCATGTGTCAACGGTTACGATGATCCTGAATGTGGTCTTATTGCTGATCGGATTTGTAACTTGCGGGAAAGAATTTGGGGCGAAGACGGTATATACGAGTATCTTGCTGCCAGTGTATCTGGCGGTATTTGAACATGTATTTCCGGATTTTGAATCACTGACGAACAGCAGTGAGCTGGATGTGTTATGTTATATTCTGGTGGTAAGTATTGGTCTTAGCATTTTATTCAACATGAATGCGTCATCCGGTGGACTGGATATCGTAGCGAAGATCATGAACAAGTATCTTCACATCGAACTGGGCAAAGCTATGTCAATTTCAGGAATGTGTGTGGCACTTTCGTCTGCTTTGATCTTTGATAAAAAAGCGGTAGTGTTAAGTGTGCTTGGCACATATTTTAATGGTATTGTGCTGGATCATTTCATCTTTGGACAGAATGTAAAAAGACGAGTCTGCATTATTACAAAATACGAAGAAGAGGTACGACAGTTTATTTTACATGAGCTGCACAGTGGAGCGACATTCTATGAAGCGATGGGTGCTTATAATATGCAGAAGTACAGAGAGATTATTACGATTGTAGATAAGAGTGAATATCAGAAACTCATGAACTATATTGTCCAGAAAGATCCGGAAGCATTTGTAACGGTGTATACAGTATCTGATATGCGCTACAGACCGAAGGTGAGATCATTCTAGTTCGTAATGATAGATAATTGCCAAGAAGATGCCAATGGAAGGTTCTGTAGATAATAGATAAATAGGGAAAAACGTCACATGTGTGGCGTTTTTCTGTTAACAAGTATTTGAGGAAAAGTATTATGAAGATATATGTGGATGCCGATGCCTGTCCGGTGGTAGCCATCGTTGAACAGATCGCAAAAGAATATGAGATTCCGGTAACTCTTCTGTGTGATACGAATCATGTGTTATATTCGGATTACAGTGAGGTAGTGACGGTAGGAGCCGGAGCAGATGCTGTGGACTTTAAGCTGGTCAGTCTCTGCCATAAAGGTGATATCGTGGTAACACAGGATTATGGTGTCGCAGCGATGATTCTTGGAAAGGGAGCATATGGAATCCATCAGAATGGCAAATGGTATACGAATGAGAATATTGATCGTATGCTGATGGAAAGACATCTCGCGAAGAAAGCGAGAAATGCGAAGAAGAAGCATCATCTGAAAGGTCCGTCAAAAAGGACAGACGAAGATGACAGAAGATTTGCAGAATCATTTACCAGACTTGTGGAAAAGCGGTTGAAAACGGAGGATGAAGCGTGATAAAAATAAAAGAAGTGAAAGAGCAGAAGGCGATAAAAAAAGATGAAAGAAGATAAGAACGAATCAAGATGGGACAAGCTTTTGAATATTCGGACGATGGGACGAGATGACACTCATGCAGACCAGTATCGCTACCCTTACGAACCGACGCCTTATTCTGTGCTGGAAAGGCTGGCAAATGCAGGATATATCCGTAAGGGGAATATACTGCTTGATTATGGCTGTGGAAAAGGAAGAGTAGACTTCTTCCTGTCATATCAGACAAGATGTAAGTCTATCGGAATCGAATATGATGAGCGAATCTATGAGAAAGCAGCAGAGAATAAAAAAGATGCGGTATCGTCCGGAAGAGTGGAGATAGAACTTGCGAATGCGGAAGAATTTGCAGTACCGGAGACGGCAGACTGTATGTACTTTTTTAATCCGTTTTCGGTGGAGATATTAAGAAAAGTGATGGCAAGGATATTAGAATCTTATTATGCAGAGCCGAGACGGATTCAGTTATTCTTCTATTATCCGTCAGATGAGTATATATCGTATCTGATGACGGTGGAGGAGCTGATGTTCACAGATGAGATCGTATGTATGGATCTGTTCCCGGGAGAAGATCCAAGAGAGAAGATTGCAATATTCGAACTGGATTATATGGAATAGATATCCGGAAGAAAAGATAATGTGATATGATATAAAGTAACACAAGATATAAGGCAATACAAAAGAAGAGAGGCGAATCCTATGAAGACCAAATGGAAAGTAATCGTTGCGGTAATTCTTGCCGTCGTAATCAGTGTCGGCTCGATATCCGCATACAAGTATATTACCAGCCCAAAAGAAGAAAGTATTCCACTGGAAACCACGCTTGAAGATGCGGCGGAACTGACTACCCAGAAGATGATCATCTCAGATGTATTCAAAAGCAAAAAGGGTAATATCCCGCTGATCAACAAGAACAAATTCCTGGTGCAGTATAAGACAACGGTTACTGCTTGACTGGATGTGAAAAAGGCGAAGATTAAAGAAACAGATGATGAGATCAGAATCACTATCCCACATTGTACGATCAACGAAGATTCAATCAAGATCAAATCCAGTGATCTGAAAATCTATGACACGAATTTTGCAATCATGAGTATTGATAAAGAAGCTGTGATAGAAGTTGTCGCAGAAGCGGAAGAAAAGGCAAAGAAAAAGGCCGAATCCGATGAATATGGTTTCCTTGATAATGCAGATGAGAATGCAAAGAAAGTGATCAAGGGCATGTTTGAAAATGTGGCCGGTGAAAGAAAGGTTGTTGTAGAATTTAAGTAATCACAGAATTTTAGTGATATAAGAGAATAAAATGCATAAAAGATCTTTCAACTTGTTTTTATACAAGATATGCTTTATACTCTCATCTTTGACAGTTGGTTGGTTAAAAAAGTGCCACAATCCCTGTAAATACAAGGGGTGTGGCACTTTTATCTGCATACACGAAATATAGTAATGTTTTATCTCCGCTTACTTTCTTTCTGAATTCCTTTCATTTTCCGTTTTGTTATGAATTGATAGTCCGTTATGAATCCGCAGGTTTCATGGAGATCATCAGTGATTTCCTGACGTTCATATACCGGCATGAAGCCCTGTTCTTCTAACGTACCTAATTTTCGGATGGTTTTGGAAGTACTTTTCCCATTGGCATTTGCATTTTGTGTTTTGAAGATATAAAATAAATCTCTATAGAAGGAGAATAAGACAATGTCAAAAGATGAATATTTAATTACAGATGTGCCTCTTAAAGCGCTGACTGTTTTTGCAATGCCTATGATTCTAGGCAGTTTTTTTCAACAAATATATAATATGGCTGATTCTATTATTGTTGGTCAGTTTGTTGGCTCATCTGCACTTGCTGCAGTTGGTGCCTGTGCCGCACTTACGAATGTATTCATTTGTGTAGCATTGGGTGCAGGTGTAGGTGCAGGGGTTCTTGTAAGCCGTTATTTTGGTGCCCGGGATTATAGCAAAATGAAAACGATTGTGTCGACATCATTAATTAGTTTTCTGATTCTAAGTATACTTCTGGGTCTGTTTGGATTTTGCTTTTCCCATCCAATGATGAGTTTATTACAGACACCTGCTGATATATTGGATGAAGCGGTACTGTACCTTCGAGTTTATTTTGTGGGATTTCCGTTTCTGTTTATGTACAATATCCTTTCAACGATGTTCACTTCAATCGGCGAATCAAAGATTCCGTTAGGTCTTTTATTATTTTCTTCGGTTTTAAATATATTTATGGACCTTTGGATGGTGGCTGGACTTGGTCTTGGTGTGTTTGGTGCAGCTCTTGCGACTCTTATTGCACAAGGAATTTCTGCAGTATTTTCACTTTTGATTTTCTTTAGTCGGATGCGCAGATATAAAAGTCACTTTAGCTGGTTTGACGGGAAGGAGTTACGTTCAATGCTTCGAATTGCTGTACCTTCGGTTCTTCAGCAGTCTACAGTGTCAATTGGGATGATGATTGTACAGGCGGTTGTAAATCCATTTGGTACACAGGCACTAGCGGGTTATTCGGCAACGATGAGAGTAGAGAATGTATTTTCACTGATATTTATATCTATTGGAAATGCAGTTTCACCGTATGTTTCCCAAAATCTTGGTGCAAAGAAAAACGAACGTATCAAAAAAGGATATCATGCTGCACTGATGTTAGATTTATGTTTTGCAGTTCTTGCTTTTATAGTTATTGAGACATTGCATACGCAAATTTCTTCGTTATTCTTAGGAAAAGACGGAACTGCTTTAGCTTATCAGGTATCAGGGGATTATATGAGATGGCTAGGCTACTTTTTCATTTTCATGGGTATCAAGATGGCAACAGATGGAGTCCTTCGTGGGCTTGGAATCATGCGGCCATTTCTTATTGCAAATATGGTAAATCTTGCAATAAGATTGTCAGTTGCCTTAATCTGTGCCCCTCGTTTTGGTATTGCATTTGTCTGGCTTGGTGTACCGGCTGGATGGCTCGCAAACTTTTTGATTTCTTATGCGGCACTCAGAAAATTATGGCCGATTGATAAGGTGGATTCAATTTGATATATAATTTGACAAAACAGCCGTTGGAGCAATAGAATTACTTGGTTAGTGAAAAAATAGTGTAATTTTAGTGGAAAAACAATTCGTAACGATATAAGAAATAAGTATCGGAATAATAATACAAATAAAGCTTCAAATGAATCAATAAGTGAAGCTTTAAATTCAGATGAAGGGTTCATTGTTCAATGTGAAGGTTTGGATGAAGCTACTGGTGAAAAAGAATACACCATGCTATGGAAACAAAAATAGAAATTGGAATTTGTAGAATAGAGGAATTATGATGTTTGATAAGCACAAAAGGGAATCATTGCTATTGCGGGACTTATTAAAGAAATTGATAATTATTGTGATAGGTTCCATTGTTGCAGCCTATGGCATTACACTTGCACTGTATGCAGGATTTGGTGGCGCCACGCTCGCAGTGCTATGGCAGGGTATCGCTGAAACGTTTCACTTGAGCATCGGTATGGCATCTTTTGTTGTAGCAGTGGGGATGATTTTGTTTGCATTAATTTACGATAAAAGTCAAATCCATATTGGGACGGTGCTATATCAAATTGTATACAGCACCTGTGTGGATGTATTTGCCACCTGCCATGTCTACAGTACATATCGATGGTTCAACTTCTTTATCATGTTGCTGGGTGTTATTTTGTTTGCTGTCGGGACCGGACTATATGCGTCTGCCTCACTTGGTCGTGGCTCTTATGAAGCAGTTACTTTTGCCTTGGCAGAAAAGAACAACTGGCAAGTTAAAATTGTTCGAATAGCATTAGATATTCTGGTTGTGATAATAGGTGTTTTGCTTGGCGGGAAGTTTGGCATATGCACAATCATTACAGTTATCATTTCAGGCCCGATTATCCAATTTGTTAATGCGAAAGCAAAACGAATTTTAAAGATATAATAGTAAAGAAACCTACAACTTCAAGTTTGTTGAACTGAATCCGAAAAGCATTAGGGCGCAGAGGAGATAGAATCCTTTGCGTAAAAGACTAACGAACATATTTAATGAAACATCGGAACCATCTTCTTTTTGTTGTCTACTTATAATAACGATTGGAGTAGTCGATTATAGACACTGCAATCAAAAAAATCTGAAAATATATTTATCAACATTACATAAAAGTGTGTAGATGCACATAAAATAGGAATACATATTGAAATTCAGGTCGTTCTGTGATAGAATCTCATTACTAAAAAGTGTGCAGATGCACGGAAATGGGGAGTGCAATGATGGAGATTAAAAGAGACGCTTACCTACAGCAGCTGATCGAGCGAAAAGATAATGGAATGATAAAGGTGATTACCGGCATTCGTAGATGTGGCAAATCCTTTTTGCTGTTTACCATCTTTAAGAGATACTTACTGGAGAACGGCGTTGATGTTGATCATATTATTGAAATTGCATTGGATGGTATTGAGAACGAGGAATTAAGAGATCCCAAGGTATGCTTCAAGTACATCAAGGATGCCATGAAAGACGACGGGAAGTATTATCTCCTTTTGGATGAAGTGCAGTTCATGCCACGATTTGAGGAAGTGCTGAACAGCCTGCTCCGCATGAGCAATATTGATGTGTATGTCACCGGAAGTAATTCCAAGTTCCTGTCCAGCGACATTGTGACCGAATTCCGTGGCAGAGGTGATGAGATTAGAATCTACCCTCTCTCCTTTGCAGAGTTTTATTCTGTCTATGACGGTGATTATGATGATGCCTGGGATGACTACATGATCTACGGAGGATTGCCGCAGATTGTAAGTTTCCAGAGCGAACGACAGAAAGCGGACTATCTGAAGAATATCTTTGCAAATGTCTATCTGAAGGATGTTATTGAAAGAAATAAGATTCAGAACGTGGATGAGATTGGGATTCTGGTTGATCTGCTTGCATCTGCAATCGGCGCACCGACCAACCCTTCAAAGATTGCCAATACCTTTGCCAGTGAGCGCCAGATGACTTATGCTAATAAAACCATCTCCAAGCATATCGACCATTTAACAGATGCCTTTTTGATTTCCAAGGCAAGCCGATACGATATTAAGGGCAGAAAGTATATCGGTGCAAATCTGAAATACTACTTTACTGATCTGGGACTGAGAAATGCACGTCTGAATTTCAGACAGCAGGAGCCTACTCATATCATGGAGAACATTGTTTATAACGAGCTGCTGATCCGTGGCTACAATGTTGATGTGGGTGTCGTGGATATCTTCGATAAGGATAAAGAGGGCAAACGTGTTCGCAAGCAGTTGGAGGTTGACTTTGTGGTGAATCAAGGAAACCAGAGATACTATATCCAGGTTGCATATGACATGACTTCGGAAGAAAAACAGACGCAGGAGTTCAATTCTCTGCGTAATATCCCGGACTCTTTCAAGAAGATCGTCATTGTAAATGGCAGCAAAAAGCCTTGGAGAAATGATGAAGGTTTTGTCATCATGGGAATGAAGTATTTCTTGCTGAATGCGAATAGTCTGGAATTTTAAGTCGATTTGAGTTGTTGCTGTGGTGTTGTTCTATTTCAAAAAAGAGTGAAATGATATAAATAAGGCCACGGCTGATTTCATGTTGGAACAGCCGTGGCTCAGTTTATTTTTTTATCCGTACAAACGAGACTGTTCCGCAGATTATGGTTGATTGGTGTGTGCGGTAATATACTATATTCAGAAAAACTATTCAGGAGAGTGTTAGTGTGAGAAAATCAGATTGGGCAAAATGGTTGATCGTGATTCCGGCAATGCTAGGCATTGTGTTGGTAACCTATGTGGATCGTATAACAGATATCTGGGGATTTGGTGCATTTATCTGCCAGCTGATTGCGATTTTAGAATTGGCTTATGGTATGCGAATCGCGATGCTGGCACAGAGTAGAAAGAAGTCCTACCGGTTAACACCGGAAGAACGACATGAGTATGCACAGTATTTATATGAGAAACAATATCAACGTTACCCTGCTGTGGCGAATCAGATGCTTTTGGTTATGGCAAGGATGAGTATACTTCTTGACAATTATGAACGGGCTACACAGGAGCTGGAAGATATTTGTATAGATAAATTTAATCCGGCACAGTTGAAGGTGTATTATTACCTGAAAGTGGTTACAGCAGTAGTGGCAGGAGATACAGAAGGGCTTCAAGAGAGCCAGATGCGTTATGCAGGGATTCCGGATACTAAATGTGTATATCCGACAGAAACTGAGCTTGCTGAGTGGATAGAGCAGAGAGATACAGTGCAGATGGCAGAAGCACTGAAAAAGGCAGTGCCGGATAAGAAAGAGCATCCGGTACGGATCAGTATCATTACTTTGATTCTTGCATATAGTACCTTCTTTTACGGATTGTGGTATGGTATAAACCGTGATATGGGATATGAAGTGAGATATCGTTTCGCAGAAATATCGATTGCTGTTATTACAATCAGTCTGGCGATTCTTTTAATCTGGGGAATCGTAAGCTTGTACAGACACAATTGCCAGGCATTATCCATACAGCCTGGTAAAAACAGAGTGGCATTAATAATCATTTTTGGAGCTGCTGCGATATTTACACTTTTGATTATTGGAATGAGTGGTCTGAGTGTAGTGTTCGGAATGGATGGAGAGGAGACGGTGACTGGTCATGACAGCAAATATACGTATATAACCGTGCAGGAGGATTATGGCGGCGAGCGGAGATATCGAACCAATAATCTATTTGTTATGCAGAGTATGGATGGTCTGTGGTGGTCTTCGGATTCTTCGGATATAATGGATGCTGAAGAAGATAACGAAGAATCATCGGATGCTGATACAGAGGATTTCCCAGTGACAGAAGATACTCAGAACGGAGATGTGGTAGAAGATTATGAGGCAGAAGGACAGCATGATGGTCTGACGATTCAGAATGCGATGCTGGCGGTCTATAATTATCTTCAGGAGAATAATGCACTTCAAAATATGGCCTTCAGTTACACTGCGAATGCAAAAGGAGAAGTCTATGGTATTGTCAGTGAAACGCAGGAAACAAAAGATGGTAATACGGTAAATGTAAGATATTGTCTGTATGACAACGGAGCGAAGACGGATGCGGATGGTAATTCTTGCGAAGAACTGGTGTTAGAAAAAGTATATCCAGACGGTAATTACGAGACCGAATTGGTAGATTTTTATCTGGTAAATACGGATACGATGCAGGTGACAGATGAACAGAAGAATACGTGGTAAAATAAATTCTGGGGAAGTAGGTGCATTATATGACAATGGGAGAAAAAATAAAACAACTGCGAAGTGCAAATGGGTTTACACAAGAAATGCTTGCAGAAAAAATGAATGTGTCCGTTCGGCAACTGTAAGAGTAATTAACTGATGTTAGGAGCCTCAGTCTTTCGGAGGTTGGGGCTTCGATTTGTATCTATGATGATTGCCGGGTAACTTTATTGAATAAATACACATTGACAAGCATCTATGCGTAGGGTAATTTGATATATAGATGATTGCCTATGTGAGGTAGCGAAAATGGAAGCAAAGGATATGATACTAATATGTAAAGCATTATCGGATACAAATAGACTGGAGATTGTTCGGATGCTGTCAGACGGAGAAAAATGCGGATGTAAGATTCTGGATAAATTCAATATCACGCAGCCTACTTTATCACATCACATGAAAATATTGGTTGACTGTGGGATTGTAAATGATCGTAAGGAAGGCAAGTGGCATTATTATTCTCTGAACAAAAAAGTAATAAGAGAGGCAAGTTCATTTGTTGAAGCTTTGGGAAGGTAGGAAATGAAAGAAGAATGTATTATATGTAAAGCACCACTTATATATCTTGAAAAAGATGAAATGATGGAGTGTGTGTTATGCCATAAAAAGGAATTAAGCAAAACTAGATGTGAGCAGGGTCATTATGTATGTAATGAATGTCATACAAAAGGAATGGGTGTAATTATAGACATATGTCTTAGTGAAACATCTAAGAATCCGATAGAAATTATAAGAAGAATGATGGCGCAGCCATTCTGTCATATGCATGGACCAGAGCATCATGTTATGGTTGGTTCAGCGCTTCTTACCGCATATAAAAATGCAGGTGGTGAGATTGATTTGCCGGAAGCTCTGCTTGAAATGATGAATAGAGGAAAAGCTGTTCCAGGCGGTGTATGTGGATTCTGGGGTGCTTGTGGCGCCGGAATTAGTACAGGAATGTTTATATCAATAATCTCAGGAGCGACTCCACTTAAAAATGAACCTTGGGGTCTGGCTAATAAAATGACTTCTAAGGCACTTGACGCAATCGGGAGCATTGGTGGACCAAGATGTTGTAAAAGAGATTCCTATATAGCCATAATCTCAGCAATTGACTATGTGGCAGAGAATTTCAATATACAAATGGAAAAGCCTGTTATAAAGTGTATTCATTCTGATAAGAACAACCAATGTATTAAGGAGAGGTGTCCGTTTCATGAATAAGAAAAAAGTCGCATTTATCTGTGTTCATAATTCATGCCGTAGTCAGATTGCAGAGGTATGCAGGTAGATAAAATAATTATCTACCTCCTACCCGATTTTAGAAATTAAGAAAGTTCTGCCACATTCTTGTAGTCCAGATGGAATTAATCATCAATGCCGTATTTATTTTCCAGTGCTTCTTCTGCTAATTCCAGTTCATCTTCCAGTTTTTCAATCGCGCGTTCTCTCGCTTTGTATGTCTCGAAGCTAATCTCTTTCATTTGGTAAGCATACTCAAATTCATCGTCAAGCTTATCCAGTTCGTCATCGACTGCGTCTACCTGTTTTTTCAAAGCGTAGAATTGTTCGTGATTCTCAGATGCATTTGTAGATATTTTTGCATTGTTTACACTTTTTGTTATATTACGGACATCGTTTTCATAAGAAGAGAAATCATAATCCTTTTCGTTCACATTCTCTACTGCGTTTTCTGTGTTACTGATGTTATCATCATCGTCATCTGTATTTGATGTTACAACTTCCTGTGTCTTAATTTCTACATCTTCTGCTGCTCCATTATTGGATGAAGTGCATCCTGTAAAAGCAAATATTAATGTGAGAGATAATAAAACTACTAATATTTTTTTCATAACATGTTCTCCTTTCGGCTCTTGGGTGTTTTGTTTTTGCTGTTATATGTATCATATAGGGGGAAGATTAAAAAAAGATTAAAACAAATAGTAATTTCAAAAAATGAAAAAAAGGACTCTAGCACACGAAAATGATTGGTATTATAATAATTACATTATGAGATTACTGATTGTAGAAGACGAAAATGATTTAAGAAACATTGTCAAAAAAAGGCTTGTCAAGGAACATTACAGTGTAGATGCCTGTGGGGATGGTCTGGAAGCGATGGATTATATCGATATGACTTCCTACGATGGTATTATTCTTGATATCATGTTGCCGGGAAAGGATGGATATGAAATCTTAAGAGAATTAAGGCAACGAGAAGATGATACACCGGTTCTGTTACTGACAGCAAAAGACAGCATTGAGGACCGTGTCAAAGGACTGGATCTTGGTGCCGATGATTACCTGATCAAACCATTTGCATTTGAAGAACTGCTTGCAAGAATCCGTGTCATGATGCGTAGAAAGCCACAATTTACATCCAATCAACTAAAAATAGCAGATCTTATTCTGGATCGTGACACAAGAAAGGTTACAAGAGCCGGAAATGAAATTGATCTTTCTGCAAAAGAATTTATGGTTCTGGAATGTCTTATGCGCAACAAAAATATCGTAATGACAAGACAGCAGATTGAACAGAATGCGTGGGACTTTGATTTTGAAGGCGGTTCCAATGTGATCGACGTATACATTCGTTATTTGCGAAAAAAAATCGATGCACAATATGAACAAAAACTCATCCACACTGTTCGCGGTGTCGGATATGTAATGAGGGAAAACGAATGAAACAGCTGACGATCAAGAAAAAAATTACGCTATGGTACACCGGAATCATTGCCGTAGTTCTTGGGACTATTTTAGTTCTCGTCCTTCTTTTTGTGGATAAGGTTGGAATTTCTGCGACAGAAGAAGAAATCAGTGCCGCAGTGACTGGTTTCTCTTCAAATATTAATTTTCAGGATGATTCCTTTTATCTTGACGGCGATACCGAATTTTACGATGACGGTATTATGTTTTGTATTTATGACAAAAACGGACGCTTACTTTATGGAACGATTCCAACCCAATTTCCAGAAGAAACTATCCTCAAGTCGAATACACCGCGAATGATAACCGGATCAAATCGAAAATGGATGATATATGACAGCGTTTACACTTACGGTGATGATGAGGAAATGTGGGTACGAGGAATTACCTCCGTACATTCTATAGAACTTTTCATGCAGACATCCGAGAAAATGCTGTTGATTGTATTCCCATTACTCATTATTCTGATTGGAGCCATCGGATATTTTATGATCAAGCGGGCATTGAGACAGGTGGATCTTATCTGCGATGAAGTTGAAAACATCAGCAATGGAAAAGATCTTTCCAAACGATTGTCTCTGCCAAAAGCAAAAGATGAATTATACGAATTGTCGGAGAAATTTAACGAAATGTTCGAGCGCTTGGAATTTTCGTTTGAGAAGGAACGTCAATTCACATCAGACGTATCCCATGAACTGCGGACTCCCGTTGCTGTTATCATTTCCCAGTGTGAGTACTTATTGGAAAATGAAAACTTATCTGCGGAAAATAAGGAAGAGATTGCAGTCATCTTAAGGCAGGCAAAACGAATGTCAAAGCTGACAAACGAAATGTTAATGATCGCCAGAAACGAACAGGGCGAGCAGCATCTGATGGAAAAACTGGATTTTGGATTATTAAGCGAACTTGTAATAGAAGAACTGCAGACAAAAGCACAGGAAAAAAATATTGAGATTACCCTGCAAAAGCAGGACGACTTATTTATGAATGGCGACCAGACATTGATTTTGCGTATGATGATGAATTTAATAACTAATGCCATCAATTACGGAAAAATAAATGGACATATCCATGTTATCCTGAAGGTCGAAAATGATCAGATTGTCGGTGAAGTGAAAGATGATGGTATTGGAATAAGTGAGGAACACCTGGACAGAATCTGGGAGCGTTTCTATCGCATAGACAAAAGCCGTTCCAGAGAAAATGGCGGTACCGGACTCGGCCTTTCTATGGTGCGTTGGATTGTAAATCTCCACAATGGAACCATTCACGTCGAAAGTATCGAAGGTATCGGAACGAGTTTTATTTTCCGATTTCCGAAAATATAAGGGGCTATCGCTGTATATCCAATTTCTTTTTTCCAAAGAGAAGGGTTCATTATTCAATGTGAAGGTTTGGATGAAGCTACTGGTGAAAAAGAAAGGCCCGTATCCGTTCTGGATATGAGCCTTGCAAGAATTGGAAAATTGTAATCCTTGCTTTATGGAATGGAATTTTCTGATGTGTCAGTTTCTCGATTATAATTGCGACACTGTCATATGGAGCGATTCCCATATCTGCGACCATATATAATGCCACTCCCATAGATGCCATCAGCTGAGCAAGCAGCAGTGCAAGGATACGCAGTGGCAGATTCATCTGAATCTGCACTACATCATTCGCTACATAACAAATAAAGTCTGCAATGTATCCGACAAGAATGCAAAGAAAGTAATCAAGAGTATGTTTAAAAATGTGGCAGACGGGAAAGACGTTGTTGTAACATTTCAGAATTAGAAGAAAATTAGATGAGAAGAGGCAAATTGTAGTAATTGGCATTTTATGAGCCGAAAAAGTATGTTATAATTAGTAATTAAGAATAATTAACAAAAGGGAAATGGGTATGAAAAAAAAGGAAATAAATTATCAATTACTGATAAGAAGAATATGTCTTATCGTACTTGATATCATATGTATTATCGCAGCATCAATTCTGGCATTACTGACACGTTTTGAGTTCGATTTCAGCCAGATTCCGAAAGAATTCTTAAAAGTAATCTATAAATACGGACCATTCACCATAGTCATAACATTAATTATATTTTCACTTTTCCGTATCTACAGTAGTTTATGGGAGTACGCAGGGATTGAAGAAGTATTCAGTCTGATCGCAGCCTGTCTTGCGGCGGCCGTAGCGAAGATTGTCATCATCTTATTTACATGGAGCGTTATGCCAAGAAGCTGGTATGTACTGGATACAATTTATCTGATGATCCTGATCGGGGCAACAAGAGTATCTTACCGACTGATACGTCTGCGCAGACAGAACCGTACATTCCCATGGTCAAAGAGAAAGAAAGTCATGATCATCGGCGGAGGAGAGGCCGGAAGAAGTCTGATCACAGAGATCCAGAACAGTAAATATCTGGATCAGAAGGTTGTCTGGTATGCTACCCTCATATAGGACAATGAAATATAAAAGTCCTATATGGGGGTATTTTCATGTTCAGAAAGAGTAAGATAGAACCAGTAGAAAAAGTAAAAATAGTCGAACGCTACCTTGCAGGAGA
>NZ_JAMOYX010000012.1:0-62815 GCF_023669465.1 Dorea sp. MB18-49 | reverse complement strand
CAACATGGGGAAATTCTAAAGCAAAAAAGTTGACCTAAAAACGAGCTCACAAAAAATCCAAACTCGACATTCGTCTCAGACAGTGGATTTTTTGTGAGCAAACGGTCAACTTTTTTACTTAAGAATTACCAACCATGAGTCCGTATGCACAGGATAGGACCTTGTAAGTTTATTCCTGCGGTTTCGCATGCCATAATAATTAAATGGAGAACTGTAAGCTTTTATTAGGGTTCGGGGATTTGGCCTAGTGAATTAAATAGAAACTTGACAACTATAGTTGTCATCTGTTAGAATTTAAATGACAAGAAAAGTTGTCAAAATATGATTGATAAAGGAGATGAGCATTTGCCTTTACTAAACCGATTGAAGGAATACAGATCAAGACTTGGCGTCAATCAGACCGAGATGGGAAAGCTCGCAGGCGTATCCAGACAGACGATCAGCCAGATAGAGAGAGGAGACTATTCGCCGTCAGTAACACTTGCGTTAAAGATTGCGAAGATTTGTGAAGTCAGTGTAGAAGATATTTTTATATATGAAGAGGAGATAAATGATGAAGGAAAAGAAAAGTAGTTATTTTACCGCAACGTGGAAGATGCTCGCGGCAGTGATAATCGGGGGAATCGCCGGAGGCGTGTCGGTAGTCATCTATGAACTGATGAAAAAAGGAATAGATGCAGGAATCAGAACGATTAACGGAACGATTCAGCAATATATATTTCCAGCTCTGATTATAATCGCGGTTGTTACGGTAGTTGTTGGTGAATACAGTTTATACCGGTTAAAGAATGTATACAAAGAAATGAAGGATGCAGATGAGGACAGATTCTATGAACTGGATTACGAAGAAGAAAAATGGGGAGCGTGGACCAGTGGGGTTAATTTGGTGTCACAGGTGGCCTGCATCATAATTTTATCCTTTGGATATTCTTTGAAGTATATAGAATCAGGAAAATCCAGATATTTTTTATTCGCCTGCATTATATTTATACTGTGCTATTTCTACGATATTTATCTTTCTGTACGTTATGTAAAAGCGATACAGGCGGCACATCCGGAGAAAAAAGGTGATCCAACTTCAAGCAAATTTACGGAACAGTGGGTGGAAAGCTGTGATGAAGCAGAAAAAGAAATTATATACAAAAGTGCATATAAGACGTATATTGTATTGAACAAAGTAATACCGATATTATTGTTGCTTACATTAATAGCAAATATGTTCTTGAATACTGGTATATTGGCGGTTCTTGTTGTAGCTGTCATTTATCTGGTCACAGGAATGACGTATATCAGATCCAGCATGGTTTCTAAAGCAAAAAGGATTGGATAAAATAAAAAGTCATATTAGGTGAATGCATCAGATAAAACTGGTGCATTCATGATTATAACATATCATTCTATATTATAATTCGTTGAGTTAAGGAACATTTCGTTCCAATCATGAAATACATCGATAAATATATCAAAATTTTTCAAAATATATAACAAAAGAATAAGCAAATAAATGTTGAATTATCAGATATTCGAAATGTGGGATTCCATTATGAAGGATGGAAACGGAAGATTAAAATCATTTGCAAATATACTTGATAATATAATTATTATCGCATTGAAATACTGTAAAGATAAGTTTATACTGAGAGGAGAAGCCTATGAATAATACGAATTTGTTAAAGACAGGTTTTGTTAATGAACGGTTCCGATATTATGAGAAGTTAGTCGCAGAGCTGACAATGATGAGTGATATGTTCATGCGGAACGTGTTAAATATTCTGGAATGTGCGGAATATGTATTAAGAGTTATTACTGAAAATGATGATCTGGAATTAACAGAAGTCGTTGTTCAGAAAGATTACAAGAATTTACAGGGAAGATCGGCTGTACTTGACTGTGTGGCTGTGAATGGCAGAAAAGAAATATATGATATAGAAGTACAGCAGGAAAAAGCCGGAGCAGGCCCAAAAAGATTGCGCTACCACAGCAGTATAATAGACGCACATAGTCTGTTTGCGGGAGAAGATTTTGAAAAACTGCCGGAATCAAAGGTTATTTTTATCGTAGATGAGGAAGTAGAAAATGAAGTTGCACCCATCTTACATATCAAACGGACTGTAAGAGAAACCGGCAGAGATTATAATGATAAAAGCGAAATTATATATATTAACGCCCGGATGAAAGAAAATACAGATCTGGGCAGATTGATGCATGATTTTCATTGTACAAAGGCAGAAGACATGTATAGCAAAGTATTGGCAGAGCGGGTAAGAGTATTGAAAGAGACACAGGAAGGAGTGGAGATTATGTGTAAAGAGATGGATAAGATTTACAAAGCGGGAGAGTTAATAGGAGAAGAGCGTGGAAAAGAAAAAGGAAAATATGAAACAGCAATGAAGTTGCTTGAATTAGGAGCAAGGGAAGACATGATTGCAGAAGCAGTAGGACATAGTGTAGAAGAAATAAAACGTTGGAAGAACGATATGAAACGTCAGTAATGATATTGTAAAAAATTAGAAAGATGGAAAAGGAGAATCTATGATGAAAGTATTTGCATACAGAAAATGCAGCACCTGCATGAAAGCATTAAAGTGGCTGGAAGTACACAACGTAGAATTTGAAGAACGAGCAATTAAAGAAGAAAATCCAACTTACGAAGAATTAAAAGAATGGTACACAATGAGCGGACTTCCACTCAAAAAGTTCTTCAATACCAGTGGTATGATATACAAACAGATGAACCTGAAAGACAAATTAAAAGAAATGACCGAAGACGACCAGTTAAAACTCCTGGCAACCGACGGAATGCTCGTAAAACGCCCATTAGTAATCGGAGATAATTTCGTTCTGACCGGCTTCAAAGAAAAAGAATGGGAAGAGAAACTGCTATAAGTTAAAATATATTATCATAATTATATGAATTCCAGGTAAACACCAGACGTCCGGAAAAATAAAAATATATTTTGATATTCAAAATACTTGACAAACAAAAATTATTGATATATACTTTGACAGTCAAAATAATTTAGAATCAAAATAAATCAGAGGTATTTATAATGACTGGAAGAATATGTGGGACAGGATCTTGCGTACCATCATTTGCAATGGACAACAATGACATTGCGAAACTGGTTGATACCAGTGATGAGTGGATCCGGGAGAGAACCGGAGTCGTGAGACGTCATATTATCAAAGAAGAGACGACGGTATCCATGGCAGCCGAAGCCGGAAGGCAGGCACTTGAAAATGCGGGAATTGCTGCAGAAGATGTGGATCTGATCATCGTGTCTACGATTTCTTCAAATGTAATACTTCCCTGTACAGCCTGTGAAGTGCAGAAAGACCTTGGGGCAAAGCATGCGACATGTTTTGATCTGAGTGCGGCATGCACCGGATTTGTGGTTGCTTATAATACGGCAGCGGCTTATCTGAATGCGGGCGTGTATCAGACTGCACTGATCATTGGCAGCGAGAGTTTATCGAATCTGACGAACTGGAAGGACCGCGGGACGTGTATCCTGTTCGGGGATGGCGCAGGAGCGGCAGTGCTGAAGCGCGAAGATACGGGATATTATCTTCCGGTAACACACTCCGATGGCTTTAGAGGAGAAGCACTTCGCTGTAAAAGCAGATATGACAGAAGCGAATTATCACCGGAAGATATGCCAAAGCCGGAAGAAAAAGAATATCTGATGCAGATGGATGGAAGAGAAGTATTTATGTTTGCTGTAAAGAGCGTGCCGCAGGCAATAAAAGAAGTATTGGAAAAGAATGACACGGCACAGGAAGAAATCAGTTTTTACATCTTGCATCAGGCGAACAGAAGAATTGTAGAAGCAATCGCAAAGCGGCTGGGTGAACCGATAGAAAAATTTCCGATGAATCTGGAAGAATATGGAAATACATCTTCCGCAAGTATTCCAATTCTTCTCGATGAACTGAACCGAGCCGGGAAACTGAACAGAGGACAGAAGATTATCCTGGCAGGATTTGGTGCAGGACTCACCTGGGGGGCCAGCATTCTGGAGTGGTAAGAAGCCTCAGATAAGCAACCCTTATAAGTGCAAAAGAATTAAAAAGGAACCAAAGCTAAAAAAGAGAGACAAAAACAGAAATAAAAGGAGAACAAAGATATGTTAGAACAGATTAAAAAAATGGTAGCAGATAACTTAGGAGTAGAGGAAAGCAAAATCACAGAAAACGCATCATTCAAAGATGACCTCGGAGCAGATTCCTTAGATCTTTTTGAACTGACAATGGCACTGGAAGATGAATATGGAATCGAGATTCCGTCGGAAGATCTGGAAAAGATCGTAACAGTCGGTGATGTTGTAGAGTATGTGAACGCTCATAAAGAGTAAGAAAATTATAAAAAGACAGGGAGTATAGAGATTATGCAGACAGAAGTAACCAGATTATTAGGAATTGAATACCCGATCATTCAGGGCGGTATGGCCTGGGTGGCAGAATACCATCTGGCAGCAGGTGTATCCGAAGCCGGCGGACTGGGACTCATCGGTGCAGCAAGTGCTCCGGCAGACTGGGTAAGAGATCAGGTACGCAAGGCAAAAGAACTGACAGACAAACCATTCGGTGTCAACATCATGCTGATGAGTCCTTATGCAGATGAAGTTGCAAAGGTGATTGTCGAAGAAGGCGTAAAGGTTGTTACCACCGGTGCGGGTAATCCGGAGAAATACATGAAGATGTGGAAGGAAGCCGGCGTAAAGGTTATTCCGGTCGTTGCTTCTGTGGCCCTGGCAAAAAGAATGGAACGCTGTGGTGCGGATGCACTGGTAGCAGAAGGTTGTGAAGCCGGCGGACATATCGGCGAGAGTACAACGATGGTACTTGTTCCACAGATTGTAGATGCAGTCAGTATTCCGGTTATTGCAGCCGGAGGAATTGCCGATGGAAGAGGAATTGCTGCGGCATTCATGCTGGGAGCAAAAGGCGTCCAGATGGGAACACATTTTGTTGTAACAGATGAATCCCAGGTACATGAGAATTACAAAGAAAGAATCATCAAAGCGAAGGATATTGATTCCAGAGTAACAGGAAGAACCACAGGACATCCGGTCAGAGCCCTTCGCAATGATATGACGAGAAAATATCTGGAACTGGAAAATGCCGGAGCAGAATTCGAAGAACTGGAAAAGCTCACACTTGGCGGCCTCAGAAAAGCAGTCGTAGAGGGTGATGTAAAGAACGGAAGCGTAATGGCAGGACAGATTGCCGGCATGGTAAAAGAAAGAATGTCATGTAAAGATCTGATCCAGAAACTGGTAACAGAGACAGATGCATTAATCGGAGGACAGGGATTCTATGAGTAAGATTGCATTTATTTATCCGGGACAGGGTGCTCAGAAAGCCGGCATGGGAGCCGACTTTTATGAAAACAGTGAGATTGCAAGATACATATTTGACCAGGCAGGTGAGGAACTTGATCTGGATATGAAGGAACTTTGCTTTGAAGAAAATGACAGGCTGGATTTGACGGAATATACACAGGCAGCAATGGTCACGACCTGTCTGGCAATGACAAGAGTTGCGGAAAGTAAAGGACTGAAAGCAGATATCACAGCAGGATTAAGCCTGGGAGAATACCCGGCGATCGCAGCTGCCGGAGGAATGAACGATATGGATGCGATCCGCCTGGTAAGAAAAAGAGGAATCCTGATGCAGAACACGGTTCCGGCAGGAGAAGGAGCCATGTGTGCGGTCATTTCTATGGCGGCAGAGGAAATCGAAAAAGTGATCGAACCGATTGCTGATGTGTCGGTCGCAAACTATAACTGTCCGGGACAAATCGTCATCACCGGTAAGACCGACGCTGTAGAAGAAGCGGCTGCAAAGTTAAAAGAAGCAGGGGCGAGACGCACCATTATGTTAAATGTCAGCGGACCGTTCCATTCTCAGATGCTGGTTCCGGCAGGAGAGAAACTGGCGGAAGAACTGGAACATACCAGATTTCACGAATTAAGAATTCCGTATGTAACGAATGTAACAGCAGAGAAGGTAACAGACATCAGAGAAACTCCGGGACTTCTTACGACACAGATCAGTTCACCGGTGCGCTGGATGCAGAGCATGGAACGCATGATCGCAGACGGTGTTGATACATTTGTTGAGATCGGACCGGGTAAGACACTGGAAGGATTTTTAAGAAAAATCGACCGAAGTGTGAAAGTATTCCACATTTCCCAGTGGGAGGATGTGGATAAAGTCTGCACCGAACTTGCAGATAGTGGAAAGATGATGGAGGAAGCTTAAAGATGAGTCAGACAATGGAAGGAAAAGTTGCAGTTGTAACCGGAGCGTCCAGAGGAATCGGAAAAGCAATCGCTGTGAAGCTTGCATCAAAAGGAGCAACAGTTGTGATCAACTATAACGGTTCCAGAGAAAGAGCCGAAGAAGTAAAGAATGAAGTTGAGTCTGCAGGCGGTAAAGCGGTGATCATACAATGTAATGTGGCCGATTTTGATGCCTGTAAAGAATTCATCGAGACGGTGATCAAGGAGCAGGGAAGAATTGATATTCTGGTTAATAATGCAGGAATCACAAAGGATGGACTCCTTATGAAGATGTCAGAAGAAGATTTTGATAAGGTATTGGACACAAACTTGAAGGGAACATTTCATACAATAAGAGCTGCGCTCCGCCAGATGATCCGCCAGAGAAGCGGACGCATCATAAATATGGCATCTGTTGTAGGTGTCAGCGGTAATGCAGGACAGGCAAATTATGCGGCGTCCAAAGCAGGTGTGATCGGACTGACCAAAACAGCAGCCAGAGAAGTGGCATCCAGAGGAATCACGGTCAATGCAGTTGCACCGGGATTTATCGAGACCGACATGACAGAAGTACTTCCGGAAAAGATAAAAGAAGCGTCTGCCGCACAGATTCCGCTTGGAAAATTCGGAAAAGCAGAAGATGTGGCGAATGCGGTTGCATTTCTTGCGTCAGAGGATGCGGGATATATTACTGGACAGGTATTGCATGTAGACGGCGGTATGGTGATGTAAAGGAGATTAAGATATATGAAGAGAAGAGTTGTAGTGACAGGACTTGGAGCAGTGACTCCGATCGGAAATACGGTAGAGGAGTTCTGGAGCGGCATCAAAGAAGGAAAAGTGGGAATCGGAGAGATTACCAAATTCGACACCACAGAATATAAAGTAAAGATTGCAGCAGAGGTAAAAGATTTTCAGGCAAAAGACAGAATGGATTTTAAGGCAGCAAGAAGAATGGAACCATTTTCCCAGTATGCGGTGGCAGCGGCAAAAGAAGCATTCGAAGATGCCGGACTTGATATGTCAAAGGAAGATCCGTTCCGTGTCGGTGTAATTGTGGGTTCCGGTATCGGAAGCCTGCAGGCTGTAGAAAAAGAATACGAAAAAATCCGGACTAAAGGACCGGGAAGAGTTAATCCGCTTCTGGTTCCGATGATGATCTCGAACATGGCAGCAGGAAATATTTCCATTCAGCTCGGTCTGAAGGGAAAATGTACGAATGTCGTTACAGCATGTGCCAGTGGAACAAACTGCATCGGTGATGCATTCCGTGCGATCCAGTATGGTGACGCAGAAGTGATGCTGGCGGGTGGAGCAGAAGGATGTATCTGTGAGACCGGAGTCGCAGGATTCACAAGCCTGACAGCACTTTCGACTTCTACAGATCCGATGAAGGCATCCAGACCATTTGATAAAGACAGGGATGGATTCGTTCTCGGAGAAGGTGCAGGTGTAGTTGTTCTGGAAGAACTGGAACATGCAAAACAACGTGGTGCAGTCATCTATGCTGAACTTGTCGGATACGGTTCTACGGGAGATGCATATCACATTACTTCTCCGGCAGAAGACGGAAGCGGTGCAGCCAAAGCAATGGAACTTGCGATGGAAGAAGGCGGAATCGAACCTTCCCAGGTGGATTACATCAACGCACACGGAACCAGTACACATCACAATGACCTGTTCGAGACACGTGCGATCAAACTGGCTCTTGGCGATGCGGCAAAAGATGTTGTGATCAACTCGACAAAATCCATGATCGGCCATCTGCTCGGTGCGGCCGGAGGTGTGGAATTTATCACTTGTGTGAAGACAATCCAGGACAACTTCATCCATCAGACAGTCGGAACTGAAACTCCGGATGAAGAGTGTGACCTGAACTATGCGATCGGTGCGCCGGTAGAAAAAGAAGTCAATTATGTACTGACAAATTCACTTGGATTTGGCGGACATAATGCGGTGTTACTGTTAAAGAGATATGAAGACTAGCGGAGAATTGCAGGAGGGACAAAGACATATGGAAATGGAGAAAATGATCGAACTCATAGATGCTGTGTCAAAGTCAGATCTGACAGGCTTTAAATATGAGGAAGACGGTATCAAACTGCATTTGAGCAAGAAAGAAAATACATGCTATGTGACGGAAAATGTGTCTGCACCGGTGAATATGACCGGAACAGCTTCTGCCGGAGTGGTTTCTGCTGAGATGGGAAAAACGAATGCAGAAGGGGATCAGACACTGGGAGCAGCTGCGGAAGAAGCAGTCGCAGGAAATATTGTAGAGTCTCCGCTGGTAGGAACATTTTATTCAGCACCTGCAGAAGATGCAGAAAGCTTCGTAAAAGTCGGAGACAGAGTAGAAAAAGGACAGACACTCGGAATCGTGGAAGCCATGAAGCTGATGAATGAGATCGAAAGCGATTACAGCGGAACGGTTGCAGAGATTCTGGTAAATAATCAGGAAGGCGTGGAATACGGACAGCCGTTATTTCGCATCGTGTAGGAGGACAATATGAATCATTTGAACATCAATCAGATCAAAGAAATCATTCCGCACCGTCATCCATTTCTTCTGTTGGATTACATCGAAGATTATGTGCCGGGAGAATATGCAGTGGGATATAAATGCGTATCTTACAGAGAAGAATTCTTTGCGGGACACTTCCCGGAAGAACCTGTAATGCCGGGCGTGCTGACAATCGAAGCACTGGCACAGGCCGGTGCGGTTGCAATCTTAAGCCTGGAAGAAAATAAAGGAAAGATTGCATATTTCGGCGGTATTAATAAATGCAAATTCAAAGGAAAGATCGTCCCGGGAGACAAGGTACGTCTGGAGACGAAGATCATCCGCAGAAAAGGACCTGTCGGTGTCGGCGAGGCAGTTGCGAGCGTGGATGGAAAAGTAGTCGTAAGTGCAGAGCTTACATTCATGGTCGGATAGATAAGAGCAACATAGGAGAGTGTAAAGAAAGATGATTAAAAAAGTATTGATCGCAAACAGAGGAGAGATCGCGGTGCGTATCATCCGCGCCTGCCGTGAGATGGGAATTGAGACCGTAGCGGTCTATTCCGAGGCAGACAAAGAAGCACTGCATACCAAGCTTGCAGACGAAGCCATCTGCATCGGGCCGGCTCCGTCAAAGGACAGCTATCTCAGTATGGAAAATATCATCAGTGCAACGATCATAAGCGGTGCAGATGCAATCCATCCGGGATTTGGATTCCTGTCAGAGAATAGTAAATTTGCAGAGCTGTGCGAGCAGTGCAATATTACATTCATCGGGCCGGATTCAAAAGTCATTGCAAGTCTTGGAAATAAACAGGTTGCGAGAAATACGATGATGGCAGCGGGAGTACCGGTCATTCCGGGAAGCAAAGAACCCGTCTACGATGCAAAGACCGGTGCAGAACTTGCCCGAGAGATTGGCTATCCGGTTATCATTAAGGCAGCTTTAGGAGGCGGGGGCAAAGGTATGCGTACCGCCTGGACACCGGAAGAGTTCGAGTCTGCATTCCAGACGGCTCAGAAAGAGACCGAGATGGCATTTGCCGATTCGACGATGTACATTGAACATTTTGTAGAGAATCCAAGACACATTGAGTTCCAGATCCTGGCGGATAAATATGGCAATGTGATCCATCTGGGAGAAAGAGATTGTTCTATTCAGCGCAATCATCAGAAGCTGATCGAAGAATCTCCGTCTGTTGCATTATCGGATGAACTGAGAAAGAAGATGGGTGACGCTGCGGTAAAAGCTGCCAAAGCGGCAGGTTATGAGAATGCCGGAACCATCGAATTCTTATTAGAAAAATCCGGGAACTTTTATTTCATGGAAATGAATACCAGAATCCAGGTGGAACATCCGGTCACAGAATGGGTGACAGGTGTAGATCTTGTGAAAGAACAGATCCGCATTGCATCCGGACAGAAATTATCCTATACACAGGAAGATATCAGACTGACCGGTCATGCGATCGAGTGCAGGATCAATGCAGAGAATCCGGAGAAAGGGTTCCGTCCGTCCCCGGGAACGATCACAGATATGTATCTTCCGGGAGGAAAGGGTATCCGTATTGATTCTGCGATATACAGCGGCTATACGATTCCGCCGTATTATGATTCCATGGTGGCCAAGCTGATCGTGTGGGCGAAGAATCGTCAGGAAGCGATCCGTAAGATGCAGAGTGCACTTGGAGAAGTCATTATAGAAGGAATCGATACGAATGTTGATTATCAGTATGGGATTGTCAATCATCCGGATTATATTGAGGGAAATATAGATATTGAATTTATTGAAAGGCTGTAGAGGTGACTGCTGATGAAGCTGGACAACGTATTTAAAAAGACCAGAATTGCTGTCGGAAGAAAGAATTATATTACATTTACCAGACGACCGGAAGTTCCAGAAGGATTACTTCGCAAATGTAATAAATGTGGGGGAGCGATCATTGCGGAGGATGTAAAGAAAGATCATTATATCTGTCCAAAGTGCGGAGGATATTTCCGCGTGCATGCAAGACGCAGAATCGAGATGATCACAGATGAAGGTTCTTTTGAAGAATGGGATTCGGATCTTCAGGGAGGAAATCCTCTGGAATACAAAGGATACGAAGAAAAACTGAAGAAATTACAGGAAAAGACAGGGCTTTCAGAAGCAGTTGTAACAGGAAAAGCAAAGATTGACGGCCGCGAGGCGGCTATCGGAGTCTGTGATGGAAGATTCCTGATGGCCAGCATGGGAGAGGCAGTTGGAGAGAAGATAGCAAGGGCGGTAGAACGGGCAACGAAAGAAAGACTTCCGGTCATCTTATTTGCCTGCTCCGGAGGGGCCCGCATGCAGGAGGGAATCGTCTCTCTGATGCAGATGGCAAAGACATCCGCAGCACTGAAGCGCCACAGTGATGCCGGACTTCTTTACATCAGCGTACTGACCGATCCCACGACTGGCGGAGTAACCGCAAGCTTTGCGATGCTCGGTGATGTGATCCTGGCAGAGCCAAAAGCTCTGATCGGGTTCGCAGGCCCAAGAGTGATTGAGCAGACCATCGGACAGAAGCTTCCGGATGGTTTCCAGAGAGCAGAGTTTTTACTGGAACATGGATTTCTGGATGCCATTGTGGAGCGCCCTCAGATGAAAGAGACACTTTCTAAGATTCTGGCACTTCATGAGGTAGGAGAAGGAACAGGATTTAATAGAAAAAAATGTGATGTGGAACTGACATCAGGCAGCAAGATGAATATGACCGCATGGCAGAGAGTAGAACTTTCCAGACGCAAAGACCGGCCGGTAGGCAGTGATTACATTGACGCACTCTTTACAGATTTTGTAGAATTCCACGGAGACCGGTATTTCGCAGATGACAAAGCTATCATCGGTGGCGTTGCAAGATTCCATGGCACGCCGGTAACAGTGATTGCACAGGCAAAGGGAAGAAATACGAAGGAAAATATCGAAAGAAACTTTGGTATGCCACAGCCGGAGGGATACAGAAAAGCCTTAAGACTTATGAAACAGGCAGAGAAATTCTCTCGTCCGGTCATCTGTCTGGTTGATACACCGGGAGCATTCTGTGGACTCGAAGCAGAAGAACGCGGACAGGGAGAAGCCATTGCCAGAAATATCTATGAGATGTCCGGATTAAGGGTTCCGGTTGTTTCAATCATCATTGGAGAAGGCGGAAGTGGCGGAGCACTTGCGATGGCCACTTCAGATGAAGTATGGATGTTGGAAAATTCCATCTATTCCATCCTCTCGCCGGAAGGATTCGCAAGTATCCTCTGGAAAGACAGCTCCAAGGCCAAAGAAGCAGCAGAAGTGATGAAATTGACGGCAGAGAATCTGAAGGCACAGGGAATTGTAGAGCGTGTCTTTGCAGAGCCGGAGGAATATATCGTTCAGAATATGGATGTTGTGATCATGCAGATGGATGAGGCAATCGAAGAATTTCTGATGAAATATAAAAGTTTGTCAGAGCAGGAGTTAATAGAACATAGATATGAGCGTTTCAGGAATATGTAATATGGAGCAGAGTAAATCACTGCTATATATCATAAGAAAACGATGTATTTTACAGGCAATGTTTATGGACGAACAGATTCTATAATAGAGTGAGGAAAATATATGAAAATACAACCACTGAAAATAGGAACAAAGACAGCAAAAGTTCCAGTCATTCAAGGTGGTATGGGAGTTGGTATCAGCCTTGGAAATCTTGCTGGAGCAGTTGCAAAGGAGGGCGGCATAGGGATCATCTCTGCCGCTCAGCCTGGTTTTAGAGAAGAAGATTTTATAAAAGATCCATTAAAAGCGAATTTAAGAGCGATAAAATCAGAGTATGAGAAAGCAAGAAAGATTGCATCGGACGGAATCATTGGATTCAATCTGATGGTTGCCATGGAGCACTATGAAGAATATGTGCATGCGGTGGTAGAAGCAGGAGCAGATCTGATCGTATCGGGAGCGGGACTTCCGACGGATCTTCCGAAATATGTGGGTGAGTCCGACATCTTACTCGCACCGATCGTATCGACTGCAAAATCGGCAAATGTGATATTAAAATATTGGGACAAAAAATACCACAGAATCCCGGATCTGGTTGTGATCGAAGGACCGCTCGCAGGGGGACATCTTGGATTTCATGAAGAGCAGCTGGAAACGTATGGTATAGATGCTGGGGCAGAAGACTATGTAAAATGCCGAACTTCCTACGAAAAAGAAATCATAGCCATCATGCAGGTCATTCATACATTTTCGGAAAAATATGGAAAAAAGATTCCTGTTGCGATGGGGGGAGGAATTCATGACAGTGAAAGCGCAGCGCGTGCATTTTCCCTCGGAGCAGATGCCATACAGGTGGCGACAAGATTCGTTACAACAGAAGAATGCGATGCAGATATCCGCTATAAAGAAGCCTACCTGAATGCAAGAAAAGAAGACATCGTGATTGTAAAAAGTCCGGTGGGAATGCCGGGACGTGCAATCTTGAATCCATTTATGAAAAAAGTAAAAGAACTGGGGCGTATTGCACCGGCGCATTGTTTTCAGTGTCTGAAGCATTGTAATCCGGGAACCACGCCGTATTGTATCACTCAGGCACTGATCAATGCGGCAAAAGGAAAGATAGATGATGCGTTACTTTTCTGTGGAGCGTATGCATATCAGGCAACTCATCTGGAAACTGTAAAAGAAGTTATTGATTCTCTGATACCAGAAAGGGTATAATAAAGAATAAGAGTAAAGAATGAAGAGTTAAAGTGAAGGAAATTACAGAAGATGGGAATGGATGATGCATATAAGATGATCAATCAGACACTGGTCAGTCTGATCAATGAAATATGGGAACTGGAAGAAAAGGCAATCATTACGGATGAGTTCAAAGACCTTACGAATAATGATATGCATGTGATCGAGGCAGTCGGACTTGGCGACGGGAATAATATGTCTTCGATTGCCAGAAAGCTTAATATTACCGTAGGATCCCTTACGACTGCCATGAACAGTCTGGTGAACAAAAGATATGTAGAGCGTCATCGCAGCGAAGAAGACAGAAGAGTCGTTCTTGTCAAGCTGACAGAAAAAGGTGTGAAGGCTTACCACCATCATGAAGATTATCACAGACAGATGACACAGGCCATTCTGGATAAACTGGATGATACCGAGCTTCCGGTGCTTGTGAAGACATTGGATGCGTTATCCGAATTCTTTACCGGTTACAGTGAGAATAAGGAGTCATAAAGTATATGGTAAAAGGTGTAATCTTTGATATGGATGGAACGATGTTCGATACAGAACGTCTTTCTACCAAAGGATGGATTTACGCAGGTAAAAAGCTGGGCGTGGATATTCCGGTAGCATTGACAGATTCTTTTCGGGGAAGAAATCCACAGGCGATCCGAAAAAAATTTGCAGCATATTTTGGAGACAGACTGGATTACGATACAGCGCGTGCAATGAAGCATGAGTATTTCGACGAAGTGACAAAAGAATCTGTTCCGCATAAAGAAGGACTGCAGGATTTATTAGAATATTTAAAAGAACATGAGATTCCGGCTGTGGTTGCGACATCCACAGAAAGAAAGCGTGCGAGCAGGCTGATACATATGTCCGGTATAGAACATCTGATTTCGAATGCGATTTACGGAGATATGGTGGAGCGTGGGAAGCCGGAGCCGGACATTTTCCTGAAAGCAGCAGAGCTGATTGGGCAGGATCCAAAGGAATGCCTGGTACTGGAGGACAGTGCACCGGGACTTCTGGCAGGAAAGGCAGCGGGCGGATATACGATCTATGTGCCGGACATAGCAGTTGTGTCAAAAGAGGCAAAAGAAGGAATTACGGCAGAACTGGCGGACTTGCATGAAGTGGCTGCATGGATCAGAAAAGAGAATAAAAAGTAAGAAGGAAAATGACTGTCATGCAGCCTTTGGAGGCTGTGGGCAGTTTTTTTGCATCGCCATGCATTCGTAAGGAATAAAAAATATAAAGATTCAGGAGGAACAGATATGTACGAGAAAGAAGTAGAACAATTACAGAACATTATTGATGACAGTAAAAGAATCGTATTCTTCGGAGGAGCAGGGGTTTCTACAGAGAGCAATATTCCGGATTTCCGAAGTGCGGACGGGTTATATCAACAAAAGTATAAATATTCGCCGGAGCAGATCGTAAGTCATAGTTTCTTTGTACGGAACCCAGAAGGGTTTTATGAATTTTATAAGGAGAAGATGATGTTTCTGGATGCCAAACCGAATGCTGCACACTTGAAACTTGCAGAATTGGAAGAGGCGGGTAAATTAACGGCCGTGATTACACAGAATATTGACGGACTTCATCAGGCGGCCGGAAGTAAGAATGTACTGGAACTGCACGGAAGTATTCACCGGAACTATTGTATGAAATGCCACAAATTCTATGATGCGGCATATGTAAAAAATGCATCCGGAATTCCAAGATGCACTTGTGGCGGAATGATCAAACCGGATGTAGTACTCTATGAGGAAGGACTGGATTCGGATGTGATCAGCAGGAGTATCAAAGCGATCAGTGAAGCAGATACGCTAATCATAGGAGGCACGTCTCTGGTTGTGTATCCCGCGGCAGGATTTATTGATTATTTCCGCGGGAAACATCTTGTGGTGATCAATAAGAGTGCAACAGCCAGAGAAGTAGGTGCAAAGCTTACGATAGCGGCACCGATTGGGGAGATACTTGGAAGGGTGCATTAAATTCCAAGTGTTGCCGCCTTCTTGTAGTTATAACAAGAAGAATTCTATGCTTATGAAGGTGGCATTCCCGAGTACGATTGAGTTGGATGGATTCATCGGACAGCTCCAGCATTTCGGAAAGACACAGACACAGATTGTATTCTCTACACCGGTTGAGCCGAGGGGATTGAATGTGGAAGCATTAGAAGAAAAAGAAGAATAGATAAAAACCTGGCAGCCGGGGATGTTACATAGAATGTATAATATCTCCGGCTGCCGGGTTCTATTTAGTCAGCTTTTTGATAGATCAGGCGGATATCACCGTTTTGCAGGGTAGTATGCCCGCAGCAGGTGAAGCCTAATTTGACGAGCAGATGCTGCATGGGAATATTATCATCGTGTGTATCAATTTTAATATTTGGGAACTGTTCATAAGCCCAGTTCAGACAGAAGGTAGCTACGCCCTTTGTACCAGGTGCCGTGGCAACTCTGTGAACAACGGCATAGGGTCTGTCATTTAACCAGGAACCGTCAATTGTCTGGTAATCAGGGTCTTCTTCCCTGTGAAAATAGAATACGCCTCCGATTTGCTCATCTTCTTCTATCTGAATGATGCAGACATATAAGCAGTCGGACTGGATATCCTGTGTGGTAAGTGAAACCGGAGGATAACTGTCCCGCCACTGGTCCGGATTGCCGTGTTCTTTCATATATTTCCGGGCATAAGCATAGATTGCAAGGATGTCCGGAAGATCATTCATTGTCGCTTTTCTGATCTGCATAAAAATCTCCTTTTGTTATTCATTACTTTGTTTATTTTCGTAACTGTGGGAATATCTCAATACTGCGTTCAAGTATCCCTTTCATATAAGCAATCGCAGTTCCGTAATTGGTGATTGGTACAGAGGCGTCACCGGCGCATTTTAGGCGATATTTCATTTCGCGCTCATTCAGCATACAGCCACCGCAGTGAATGATCATTTTATAATGGTTCAGCTTCAGTGGAAATTCAGTTCCACTGGTAAATTCAAAATCTATATCTTTTCCCGTATATTCACGAACCCAGCGTGGCAGCTTGACAGTACCGATATCGTCACACTGGCGGTGGTGTGTACAGCCTTCGCTGATCAGGATCGTATCTCCGTCTTCCAGCGTGTCCAGTGCTCTTGCGCCGTGGACGACGGTTCCCAGATTCCCCTTATATCTTGCAAAAAGAATGGAGAAAGAAGTAAGCGGGATATCGGAAGGAGTATCTTTGTCAACCTCTTTAAATGCCTGACTGTCGGTAATCACCAGTGCAGGCTTTTTCCCGAGTGAATCCAGCGTACTTTTGAGTTCTGTTTCCTTTACAACGATTGCAGTAGTTCCGGCATCCAGAAGATCGCGGATCGTCTGCTGCTGTGGGAGAATCAGCCTTCCCTTTGGCGCGGCAGAATCGATCGGAACAACAAGTACAATGAAATCTCCGGGGGTTACAAGATCCCGGACGATGAACCTGGAAGATTCTTCCGCAGGGACTAAAGTTCCGAGACGTTCTTTCAACTCATGAATATGAAGATTTTCAGTTGTATTGGTCCACAGGATATGCTCTAAAGGAATCTTATATTTCAGATGAGTGGACACGATCATTTCCTGATGTGTATGTTCCGATACCAGATCGGCTTTATTAAGGACGAGTAAGAGGGGAATATTTTTATCCTGTATGCGTGTAAGGATCGCATTGTCCTGCGGCGTAATTCCTGAGGTGCCATCGATCACGAGCACAGCGATGTCGGTCTTGTTCAGGACCTGATAAGCTTTCTGAATGCGGAGTTTTCCAAGTTCGCCTTCATCGTCGAGCCCCGGAGTGTCGATCATGACGATAGGGCCCAGTGGAAGCAGCTCCATGGATTTGAATACAGGATCGGTCGTTGTTCCGCGCACATCGGAGACAATCGCAAGATTCTGCCCGGTGAGAGCATTAATAAGACTTGATTTTCCGGCATTGCGTCTGCCGAAGATCCCGATATGTATACGTTCTGAAGAAGGTGTGCTGTTTAAACTCATGATATGTTCCTCACTTTCTGACAGCTGTATATAAAAGCTGACTGTATAAAAAGTTGATGTTACCTAAATATTCAAAGAATCGCCACGGTCTGTTACAACCTGATAGCCTATGGATTTCATCCGCATTTCCAGACAGTGTCTGCACTGGGCGGATTCATCACCGGTACAGATCTTATTATCATATAGAAGATAATCTTTCCGTACTTCCGTTGGTGACAGGTTCGGCATTACGACATTGGCGCCTGCCAGGATTCCAAGTTCACGCCCCTTTGGGTGGATGGTTCCAAGTGCGGTTGTGGCAGGAAGTAAAACCTTCGGGATCATCAGCCGGATCAGGCCGAGCATATATAAAGTAAGTTCCAGTGTTCCCGCAGATTCTCCGGCAAACGGAGTGTCATGATGTGGGATAAACGGACCGATTCCGATCATGTGTGGATTCAGTTCTTTCATGAAGAGCATGTCTTCTGCAAGGTGTTCCGAAGTCTGGTAAGGAGAGCCAACCATGAATCCGCAGCCAATCTGATAACCGATGTCCTTTAAATCCCGCAGACATTGCTGTCTGTGTTCAGGACTAAGGTTCGGTGGATGAAGCTTTCTGTAATGTTCGTGGTTATAAGTTTCATGCCGCAGAAGATAGCGGTCGGCGCCGGCATCATAGTAAGCCTGATAGCTATCTTTGGATTTTTCCCCGATGGAAAGTGTAATGGCACAGTCGGGATAGCGTTCTTTAATTATCCGGATCAAATGGATGATGCGTTCATCTGTATAATATCCGTCTTCGCCGCCCTGCAGGACAAAGGTGCGGAATCCAAGTTCATAACCTTCCTTACAGCACTTTAGGATATCGGCTTCTGACAGGCGGTACCGGTGTGCGTTGCCGTTGCTTTTCCGTATACCGCAGTACAGACAGTCGTTTTTACAATAATTGGTAAATTCGATCAGACCGCGGACGTAGATATCGTGTCCATAATAACGGTGGCGTTCTTCGCGGGCCAGGGAAAAGAGATATTCGGAAAGTTCCGGAGTGTGTCCCTCGATCAGTGTGATCCATTCTTCTTTGGTCAGGGTCTGTTCTTTATGCAATTGATCGATCAGATATTTTAAAGATAAGTTCGTTTCATTCATGAAAATCATTCCTTTGCCCGTATGTTATTGATCATAATATCTCACATTATTATAACAAACAATTACTTGCCGAACAATGTAAAGAAAAAAGTGATATGCAGAAATAGAAAAATAAGATAAATATATTAAAAAATATAAATTGACAATTCATGCAGATGCGTTTTTAATAGAAGTATATAGATTAGTTACGGCGAATTAATGAATCATAAAGAAAGGAAGAAATCATGGGAATTGGTAAAAGAATATTAAGTGTACTGATCGGTATCCTCTTCATTATAAGTGTGTCGGTACTTGGAGGAAGTCTGCTTGCAAAGCAGGTACTTGTCAAAGCAATCAGTCAGGCAGGGATTGATACGGCAATCTCTCACAGAATGATGGATGCAGTATTTGGCTATGCAGGAGCAGATGATACACAGTGGATTGCGAAGATACAGAACAAGATTGAGAAGAACGAGGAAGTACAGAAAATTACAGAAAAGGTCATGGATGAAATGGTGAATGATCTTTCAAAAGGAACGGGATATAAGGATGTAGATATTTCCAAAGAACTGAATCAGTTACTGGAAGACAGCATGAAAGAAATTAAGGATTCAAATCCAGAGTTAACGGAAGATATGCTGAAACTTATGAAACAGCAGTTAAAAGATGAGATGGATGACGTTCAGGATGTACTGAATAGTTATGCATCTAATCTGTATGGTAATATGAAAGATACCAGTACGATACAGGGGAAAGTTGCCAGATTATATACGACGCTGGTATCAACGACCTGCCGGGCTGTATCGGGAGCAGCAGTTCTGCTCTGTGCAATCCTGACGGTATTGCTTGGGTATCCAAGACACAGAGGATTATTTTCACTCGGAGTGGAAAGTTTGATTTGTGGAGGAATTTTTGCCGGACTTATAGGAGTTATGGGAAGCCGGACTATGGGCTTCTTATCGGACAAGATGCTGGGGCGTACGGTAGATATAGGGTTAAAGTCATATTTCTGGATGGGCTGTATATTTGCCGGGGCGGGTGTGATATTCCTGCTTGCTGGATTTATAATAAAGTGGAAAGACCAAAAAAGGATAGATGTAAATGAGTAACAGATTTTTATAATGAAGTATTCGGAACATTTGATACAGAAGATATAGAAGTGTAACAGAGTGAATGAACAGGATGTAAATGTAACAGGTATGAGAAAGGTTATATTTTACATCCTGTATCTTTTAGAGCAGTAATCGGATTGATTATAGGTGTTTTACATTACATACGGATAGCATACTGGAAATATTATATGGGGCATGCTATCATAAAAGTAATGTCTTTTTCCGTAGATGTATGGAATACAATAGAAAACAGAGGAGTTAATTCAGACATGGAAACACAACACATTATCCACAATTTTGAGCCAATCTATAATGAACATTCTAAGATTCTGATGCTCGGAACTATGCCATCGCCGAAATCCAGAGAAGTCGGATTCTACTATGGACACCCAAGAAACAGATTCTGGAAAGTTGTATCCGATGTCTGTGGCGAAGCGTATCCGGAGACGAGAGAAGGCAAGATCGCATTTGCATTAAGAAATGGTATTGCAGTCTGGGATGTGCTGGCGGGGTGTGATATTAAAGGAGCAGATGACAGCAGTATCCGTAATCCACAGCCGAATGATCTGAGCCGGATCCTTGAATGTGCAGATATTAAGGCCATTTTTACGACAGGAACGAAAGCATTTCAACTATATAAGAAATTTTGCTATCCTAAGACTGGGATTATGGCAATTGGATTGCCGTCTACGAGTCCGGCGAACTGCAGAACATCGTATGAGCAGTTGTTCGAGGCATATTCTGAAATTAAGAAATATATATAACAACGATGAAAATAAATAAGATTTCTAAATAAGTAAGAATCAAGAAAGAAGGCGTATTAGACCATATGAACCGGGAAGAACGAGTAAGAATACTGATCGACTATCTGAAAAAAGAAAATACAGGTTATGCATCACTTGCAGATCCGGTAGATTATACCGGTAGAAGAAGACTTCTAAGAAGTCTTATGAATGTCCGCTGGCCGGGCGAGGCAGATCCGGAGTATACCAGGATCCAGGATGAACTGCTAAAGGAAGAAGCAGAACAGAAAGGAATCGTAGAATGGGGACAACTTCCGACTATCGGTGGACAATTCCCATGTGAGACGATCAAGAATGTGGATAAGATATCTCTCTGGCGGGGAGATATTACAAGACTTTCCGTAGATGCGATCGTAAATGCGGCGAACAGCCAGATGCTTGGATGTTTTGTGCCGTGTCATGGATGCATCGACAATGCGATCCATTCGGCAGCAGGTATCCAGCTTCGTAATGAATGTGCACAGATTATGGAAGCACAAGGACATGAAGAACCGACCGGAAAAGCGAAGATTACAAAAGGATATAATCTCCCGGCGAAACATGTCATCCATACCGTAGGTCCGATTGTTGGCATGCAGGTGACAGAAAAGCAGGAAGAAGAATTAAAGTCGTGTTATCTGAATTGTATGAAACTGGCGGAAAAAGAAGGACTTAAGTCGATTGCATTTTGCTGTATCTCAACGGGAGAATTCCATTTCCCGAATAAACTGGCGGCAGAGATTGCGGTGAAGACAGTGGACAAGTATCTGTCTTCTTCAAAACTGGAAAGAGTGATTTTCAACGTATTTAAAGAAGAGGACTATAATATATATAAGAAGATATTTGCATAAGAGTAGAGGAACAAGAGAGGAAATAAAGAAATGGACAATCTGGTATTCAGTTTAAATGCAACAGTCCCCATTTTCTTAATGATGATACTGGGACTGTTCTTCAATAAGATCGGGTGGATGGACGAAGAGTTTGCCAATAAGATGAACAAATTCGTCTTCCGGATACCACTGCCGGTATTATTATTCGGCGATCTGGCGGTCGTAGATATCAAGGAAGCGTGGGATACGAAATTTGTAATCTTCTGTTTTATTATTACATTGATCAGTATCACGATCGCAATCGGAATCTCCTGCCTGTTGAAAGACAGAAGTATTCAGGGAGAATTTATCCAGGGAGCGTACAGAAGCAGTGCGGCACTTCTGGGGATCGCATTTATCCAGAATATCTATGGTAATTCCGGTCAGGCACCGCTTATGATCATTGGAAGTGTGCCGCTTTATAATATTATGGCGGTGGTTGTACTGTCATTTTTCAAGCCGGGACAAAAAGGCATGGATAAAGCACTGATCAAGAAGACACTGATCGGTATCATTACGAATCCAATCATCATCGGTATTGTGGCAGGTCTGTTATGGTCGGCACTGAAACTTCCGATGCCGGTGATCTTACATAAGGCCGTCAGCAGTATCGGCGGCGTAGCAACACCGATGGGACTGATGGCGATGGGAGCTACATTTGACATTAAGAAAGCATTTGGCAAGATTAAACCGACCGTGATCGCTGCGTTTATCAAATTAGTGGGATTTGTAGCAGTGTTCATGCCACTTGCAGTGGCAATCGGGTTTCGGAGAGAGAAACTGATCGCAATCTTAGTCATGCTCGGATCGGCAACAACAGTCAGCAGTTATGTTATGGCTAAGAATATGGGACATGAAGGAGTTGTGTCTTCGAGTGTAGTTATGCTGACGACTATGTGCAGCGCATTTACCCTGACGGGATGGCTCTATATCATGAAGTGTTTCGGATTGGTGTAACCCTTAAGAGTTTCTGAAAAATCCCTAAAATCCTTGACAAATGGGGATTCGATGGCTATCATATTCAGTAGTTTATACGTAAAGGCATTGATGAAGAGGAGTACACGTAAGTTCGTCCATACCAGAGAGAGTGATCCATCGGCTGAGAGACACTTAAGGAATACGAGACGTCGGAAGGTAGCTTCGGAGCCGGATGAATGAACCTGTAACTTATGATAAAGTAGAATTAGTTCATCCCGGAGTCGTTCCCGTTAAAGAATAAGATGAGATATATAGCGAAGGATTTCTTCCTATATAATGAAGGTGGTACCGCGACTACAATCGCCCTTTACGTCGATGTAAAGGGTTTTTTCATTTAATAAAAAAATGTGAAAAATGTGTGAAATGAGGAGGAAACTATGAGCGAAAACCTGGAAAAGACTTACAATCCCAAAGCGATTGAAGCAAAATTATATGAAAAATGGTGTGATAACAAATATTTCCACGCCGAAGTAGACAGAAGCAAGAAACCATTTACTACAGTAATGCCGCCACCGAACATTACAGGTAAGCTTCACATGGGACATGCCCTGGATAATACACTGCAGGACATCCTGATCCGTTATAAGAGAATGCAGGGATACAATGCACTCTGGATTCCGGGAACAGACCATGCGGCTATCTCTACTGAGGTTAAGGTTACAAATCAGTTAAAAGAAGAAGGAATTGACAAGAAAGAATTAGGAAGAGAGAAATTCCTGGAAAGAACATGGCAGTGGAAAGAAGAATACGCCGGAACTATCGAAGGACAGTTAAAAAAATTAGGTGTATCCTGTGACTGGGACAGAGAACGTTTCACAATGGACGAAGGATGTTCCAAAGCCGTAGAAGAAGTATTCATCAAATTATACAACGAAGGATATATTTACAAAGGATCCAGAATCATCAACTGGTGTCCGGTATGTAAGACTTCTCTTTCCGATGCAGAAGTTGAACATGAGGAACAGGACGGATTCTTCTGGCACATCAAATATCCAATCGTTGGAACAGATGATTATTTGGAGATCGCAACCACACGTCCGGAGACATTACTTGGAGATACTGCAATCGCAGTTCACCCGGATGATGAAAGATACAAAGACATCGTAGGAAAAATGTGTAAACTGCCTCTGACAGACAGAGAGATTCCGATCGTTGCCGACTACTATGTAGACAAAGAATTCGGAACAGGTGCGGTTAAGATCACACCGGCACATGACCCTAACGACTTTGAAGTCGGAAAACGTCACAACCTGCCGGAGATCAACATCATGAACGATGATGCAACGATCAATGAGCAGTATGGTGGAAAATATGCCGGAATGGACCGCTACGAAGCAAGAAAAGCAATGGTAGCTGACTTGGAAGAGCAGGGATACCTGGTAAAAGTTGTTCCACATTCTCATAACGTAGGAACACATGACCGCTGCCATACAACTGTAGAGCCAATGATCAAGCAGCAGTGGTTTGTTAAGATGGAAGAACTGGCAAAACCAGCCATCGAAGCAATCAAGAACGGCGATTTAAGATTCGTACCGGAACGTTTCAACAAGATCTACCTGCACTGGCTTGAGAATATCCGTGACTGGTGTATTTCCCGTCAGATCTGGTGGGGACACAGAATCCCGGCTTACTACTGTGATGAGTGTGGTGAAGTTGTTGTCGGACACGGCGCACCGGAGAAATGCCCGAAATGTGGATGCACACACTTTACACAGGATGAAGATACACTGGATACATGGTTCAGTTCTGCGCTGTGGCCATTCTCAACACTTGGATGGCCGGATCAGACAGAAGATCTGGATTACTTCTATCCGACAGATGTGCTGGTAACAGGCTATGACATCATCTTCTTCTGGGTAATCCGTATGGTATTCTCAGGATACGCGCATACCGGAAAGGCACCGTTCCACACCGTATTTATCCACGGTCTGGTCCGTGACTCTCAGGGACGTAAGATGAGTAAATCTCTTGGAAATGGTATCGATCCACTGGAAATCATTGATCAGTATGGTGCAGATGCACTTCGTATGACACTGATGACAGGTAATGCACCTGGTAACGATATGCGTTTCTATAACGAACGTGTAGAGGCAAGCCGTAACTTTGCCAATAAAGTATGGAATGCTTCCAGATTTATCATGATGAACCTGGATGAAAAAGAATTGAAGAAACCGGCGAACTTTGAAAAACGTCCTGCAGACTGCTGGATCATGTCAAAATGCAACAGCCTTGTAAAAGATGTTACAGAAAATATGGATAAGTTCGAACTTGGTATCGCACTTTCCAAGATTTACGACTTTATGTGGGATGAGTTCTGTGACTGGTACATTGAGATGGCAAAATATCCGATCTATCATGCAGATGAAGATCCGGAAGCAGCCAATGCGGCACTGTGGACATTAAGAGAAGTCCTGAAGAAATCACTGAAACTGCTGCATCCATATATGCCGTTCGTTACAGAAGAGATCTACAGCAAGTTAGTACCGGAAGAAGAATCACTGATGATGTCTGACTGGCCGGTATATGAAGAAGAGTGGAACTTCCCAGTAGATGAGAACATTGTAGACCACTACAAAGAGATCATCCGCGGAATCCGTAACGTACGTGCCGAGATGAACGTTCCAAATTCAAGAAAAGCTACAGCATTCGTTGTATGTGAGGATGAAGAACTAGGAGCAGGACTTGCACTTCTTGGACATGCTGCACAGAACATGGCAGCTCTGAACGAACTGGTAATCCAGAAAGACAAGAGCGGTATTGCAGACGATGCAGTATCTATCGTAGTTCCGGATGCAACCGTATACCTTCCACTGGAAGAGCTGATCGACTTTGAACAGGAGATCGAGCGTCTGACAAAAGAAGAGGCAAGACTTACCAAAGAAATCGCACGTTCTAACGGTATGTTAAATAACGAGAAATTCGTAAGTAAAGCACCTGCTGCAAAGGTTCAGGAAGAAAGAGACAAACTGGAGACCTACCAGCAGATGATGGCACAGGTAAAAGAAAGACTGGAAGGATTAAAAGCAAAACAGTCATAAACAATACATTTCCGCAGTTATCGGTAACAGGATAACTGCGGATTAGATATCAAAGGGGATTATATGAAAAAACTTCAGTTAAAAAAACCGGATATCAAGGGTAAAATCCGCAAAATAAAAAATTTGAAGAAAGAGGATGTCATTGCATACTGGAAAGGCAGACATGAACGACGTGAGAGAATACTGGAAGCAAGACGCAACAGTGCATTTGCAAAGAAGATGCAGCCGGTCTATGCATTCATGAATAGATTCTCTTTGATATTTCATGCGTTGCTTGCATGCATCATTAACTTTGTAATAGAAGCAATTTCCAGACACTCCGTTGTTGCAGCCTGGGACTATATGACAGGAACACCGATGGTATTTTTATACAATGCATTTATGATCTTTGTGACATTTTCGATTGTATATCTGTTCAAACGAAGGATATTTGTCCGTATGATCATCGGTGCGATCTGGGTGATCCTTGGAATCGCGAATGGTTATATCCTGTTAAAGAGAGTTACACCGTTCAATGCACAGGATCTTAAGATCGCAGGGGATGGAATTGCGCTGATCAATAATTACTGTAATGGATTTGAAGTGGTTGTGATCGCTGTCGGAGCGGTAGCACTTCTGATCTGGCTGATATCTATGTGGAGACGCGGTGGGCAGTATGCAGGTAAGATACATCATATTGCAGCACTGATCGGAATTATTGTATGTGGCGTTCTTTACACTTTTGTAACGAATATAGCAATAGATAAACGAGTGGTATCTACTTATTTTGGAAATATTGCATTTGCTTATGAGGATTATGGTCTTCCATACTGCTTCTCGGCAAGTCTTTTTAACACGGGAATCAGTGAGCCAAATGGATATACGAAGAAAGCAATGGCAAAGATTGACAAGGACGGAGAATTAAATCAGACGGCTACGAGCCGTTCTTCTGATGAACTTCCGAATATCATTGTTGTGCAGCTGGAGTCATATTTTGACGTTGCAAACGCAGAGTTTTTCACCACATCTGAAGATGCATGCCCGAATCTGCACAATTTATATCAGAATTATTCAAACGGATATTTTAAAGTACCGTCTGTAGGAGCAGGTACGGCAAATACAGAGTTTGAAGTGCTGACAGGTATGAACCTTCGTTATTTCGGACCTGGAGAATATCCGTATAAGACTTATTCAAAAAAACATCCGACGGAGAGTGCGGCGACAGCGCTTGCCTCTCTTGGATACGGAACACATGCATTACATGATAACACAGGAAATTTCTACAGCCGTGCCAATGTATTTAATAACATGGGATTTGATACATTTACCAGTAAGGAGTTTATGAATGTCCTGCAGACGACAGAGAATGGATGGGCAAAAGATGAGATTCTGACACATCATATTATGGAAGCCATGGATACAACAAAACAGGAAGATTTTGTATTTACTGTCAGTGTACAGGGACATGGAAACTATCCGGAGACACAGGTGATCGAGAATCCGAAGATCAAGGTTGAAGGAATCGAAGACGAAGCGCTGAAAAATAAATGGGAATATTATGTTAACCAGGTCTATGAGATGGATCAGTTTGTAGGTGATCTGATCAAGGCAGTGGAAGAAAGAAATGAACCATCTGTTGTCGTATTCTACGGAGATCATCTTCCGACTATGGGACTGAAGGCAGAAGACTTAAAGAGCCGTTACTTATATAATACGAACTATGTAATCTGGGATAATATCGGACTTCAGAAGCATGATAAGAATATCCCGGCATATCAGCTGATGTCAGAGGTACTGAACAGACTGGATATCCATTCCGGTACCGTATTCAATTATCATCAGCAGAGAAAGGGAACAAAGAATTACCTTTCAGATCTGGAACTCCTGCAGTATGATATCCTGTATGGAAAGCAGTATGTATATAACGGAAAAGCACCAATCACCGAAGGCCATATGGTGATGGGAATCCGTAATGTGTCACTGAGCAGTATTGTTCCGCAGTTGAACAGTGGATATAGTCTGTACGGTGAGAACTTCACAAAATACAGCCGCGTATATGTCAATGGTGAAAAGCAGAAGAGCAGCTTCCTGAATAATACGCGTATTAATCTGTCGGAGACAGAATTAAAAGACGGTGATGTGATTCAGGTTGGACAGGTTGGTTCCAGTGATACGATATTCCGGATGTCGGATAAGTACACATATCAGAACGGACAGCTTGTAAAACAGGAAGGCACAGCAACCGATAAGAGCAAATCTTGGGTGGATCAGGATTATGATGTTAACTAAAAAAGAACCGGAAACGTTCACATATGAAGAGGCAGCAGCGTATATCGAAGAAATTCCGAAATTTACAAAGAAACATACGCTGGAGCACACAAAAATGTTTTTAAAAAGATTGGGTAATCCGGCGGCGGACAGAAAGATTGTCCACGTCGCCGGTACAAATGGAAAAGGGTCTGTATGTGCATACTTACAGGCCATACTTATGGCAGAGGGGAAGAGAACAGGGTTCTTTACATCCCCTCATCTTGTATCTGTAAATGAGCGGATACGGGTAGATAATATACAGATTGATAATGAGACATTTCTGAAGGTGTTTCGAAAAGTTTTAAAGATAGTACGTCAGATGGTGGAAGACGGGATCGAACATCCTTCGTATTTCGAATTTCTATTTGGAATGGGTATGACAGCATTTGCAGAGACAGATGTAGAATATATCATTCTGGAGACGGGACTTGGCGGACGGCTGGATGCGACAAACGCAATAGACAATCCGGCACTTGCCATCATAACATCAATCAGTCTGGATCATACGGCGATCCTCGGTGATACGATCGAGAAGATTGCGGGTGAGAAAGCCGGAATTATTAAGCCGGGTGTTCCGGTGTTCTTTGACGGAAGCAGTAAAAAAGCAGCGGAAGTCATTAAGGCAAAAGCTTCGGAACTGGGCGTATCTTGTAGAGAAGTTACGAAAAATGCGTATGAAATTCAGGAAGTTCACCGCAAATATATTGCATTTTCCAGACGGAGTGCGTATGATAAAGATGTTATCTTTCAGGTACCGATGTGCGGATGTTACCAGGCGATGAATGCAGAGCTTGCACTGGAGGCGTCGGAATATCTGCTTGCGGGAGAAGAGATACATATGGACCGGTGGAAGGAAGCACTTGCAGAACTTCACTGGGAAGGAAGAATGGAACGGGTAGGAGCACATATTACCGTAGACGGTGCACATAACCCGGGCGCAATGGAAGCGTTTGTAGAAAGCGTAAAAGCACTGGATGAGTCCGAACGCGGAGAAATGGTATTACTATTTTCAGCAGTATCGGATAAAAAGTACGATCAGATGATAGAATATCTGTGTGAGAATCTGGATGTGAAAGCTTATGTTGTCACACAGATCGAGGACGAAAGAGGTGTTCCGGCAGAGGAACTTGCTGATGTCTTCCGAAGATACACAGACAGACCGGTGTACTGTAAAGAACGATTAGAAGATGCCGTGAGAACGGCAATGAATGAACGGGGAGAGACGGGAGAGATATACTGTCTTGGCTCTTTGTACCTCGTAGGAATGATGAAGAAGTTACTGGCAGGAGGTGCCATAGATGCTTGATTTTGAAGAAGAATTAAAGAAGTTCCAGCCAAGTCTGGAAGTAGAGGAACTGGGAGATGCGATTTACCAGGATGATCTGACAGACATGACAGATCTTTTAAGAGAAGTAATCGAACAGACAAAGCAGGATGATCCACAGTAAACTGCGGTAGAGAGAATATAGAGGGAAGTATATGGATTACACAACAAAACTGGCGTATCAGTCGAATTACTGGTATAATGACGGACTTAACAAAGCGAATATCCGGGATCTGACCGGTGCCATTACATCGCTTAAGAAGAGTTTACAATATAACAGAGATAATATTGCGTCAAGAAATCTTCTGGGACTTGTTTATTATGGACGAGGCGATGTGGTAGAAGCGCTGGCAGAATGGGTCTTAAGCAAGAATCTTCAGCCTAAGGAGAATATTGCGAATTATTATATCCAGAAAGTAAAAGAAAAAAGAGATGATCTGGACAGAATCAATCAGGCTATAAAAAGATATAATCAGGCTTTGGATTACTGTTATCAGAGATGTGAAGATCTGGCGGTTATGCAGCTTAAGAAAGCAATCGAGATGCATCCGACGTATGTGAAAGCATACCAGCTTCTGGCGCTCCTTTACATTATGGAAGAACAGTATGCAGAAGCGAGAAAGAATATCCGGATCGCTCACAAACTGGATAAGACCGACGATATCACGATGCGTTACATGCATGAGTTGAATCAGGTACGGAAGTCAAGAAACATCCGCCTGATAGACGATAAAGATACCGGAAAGAAGAAAAAGGGCAGACAGACAGTTACTTATAATATCGGAAATGAGACGATCATTCAACCGGTTGCTTCAGGATTAAAAGATAATGTCGGCCTGCATACAATGGTTAATATTGCAATCGGTGTTATTGTAGGTGTGGCAGTTATGGGATTCTTAATCATGCCGGCTGTGTCTGCATCAAGACAGAGTAAGCTGAATAAGCAGACCGTTAAGTTCAGTGATCAGATCGCAACTCAGAAATCACAGATCAGTGCACTGAAAAAAGAGCTGGATAATTACCGGAGCAGCAGTAAAGAAGCAGAGAATCAGCAGCAGACAGCAGAGATCACAAAGACAAGCTATGAATCACTGATGACCGTTATATCTCATTATTCAACCGGAGATATGAGTAATTCGGCACTGGCAGAGGAACTTCTGAAGATTAATTCAGAGACACTTGGAGCATCTGGAAAAGAAGAGTATGATACACTGACAGGAAAGATATATCCAAGAGTCTGTGAGAGTCTGTATGTAACATCACAGAAGAATTATCAGGTGGCAAATTATGATACGGCAGTGACGAATCTGGAGCAAGTCGTACAGATGGACGAAGGATATCAGGATGGTGCGGCTATGCTTCTTCTTGCACAGTCCTATGAAAAACAGGGTAAGCAGGATAAGGCGAATACGTATTATCAGAAGATCATCGAAAAATATAACGGGACAGAGGCAGCAACAGAGGCACAGAATGCTCTTGATGTACAAAATGCCAAAAAGACCAAAGACAATAATAATTAGAAAATGTACGAAAGAAAAGGATATACACGGTAAAGTGTATGTCCTTTTCTTTTATACTTAAGTATGTAAGGGGAGTATATAACATGAAATATCAGGTACAGGAAAATTGTCTTACTATATTTTTACCGGGGGAGCTGGATCATCATAATGCAGAAGAGATACGAAAAGAATCAGATCATCTGATTGAACACAATCACATACGTTATGTGATCTTTGATTTTGCGGATACAAAATTCTGTGACAGTTCCGGAATCGGAGTGATCATGGGTCGTTACAGAAAGATCTATATGCTGGGCGGTGAAGTGTGTGCGGTACATACAAGCGAGAGGATCAGGAAGATTCTTATGATGTCAGGAGTAACAAAGATTATGCAGATTTATGAGGAGGAGAAATAAATGGAAAATACCAATGAAATGACGATTATTTTTGACAGTTATTCATCCAATGAAGCATTTGCAAGAGTGGCGGTTGCTGCATTTATGACATCGCTGAATCCGACAGTGGAGGAAGTAGCAGATGTAAAGACTGCGGTATCAGAGGCTGTAACCAATGCGATCATCCACGGATACGAAAGCCGGATAGAGAAGATCACGCTTCGTTGTAAGACATGCGGGGATACTTTGTATATCGAGATAGAAGATCATGGAAAAGGAATGGAAGATGTAAAGAAGGCGATGGAACCGTTATTTACTACAAGACCGGAGCTTGACCGGTCCGGGATGGGATTTTCTTTTATGGAAGCTTTCATGGATCAGGTAGAAGTAAGTTCAAAGCCGGGAAAAGGAACTATTGTGAAAATGCAGAAAACAATTGGAAAAGGACGAAAGGTATGGACCACACAATCGCTTTAATTCAGAAGTCTCACGAAGGGGATGAAGAAGCAAGAGCTCAGATTGTGGAGGAAAATACAGGACTGGTCTGGTGTATTGTAAGAAGATTTACGGGAAGGGGAACAGAGCTGGAAGATCTGTTTCAGATCGGAACGATTGGATTACTGAAAGCAATCGACAAGTTTGATCTGAGTTATGAAGTGAAATTCTCAACTTATGCTGTTCCGATGATCAGTGGAGAAATCAAGCGCTTCTTAAGAGATGATGGGATGATAAAGGTAAGCCGGTCGTTAAAAGAACTGTCTTATAAAGGATATCAGGCCCAGGAAGTACTCGGAAGAAAGCTTGGAAGGGAGCCGTCGGTCACAGAACTTGCAGAGTATCTTGATGTGTCACCGGAAGAACTTACGATGGCGATGGATGCATGTACGGATGTAGAATCACTACACCGGCCGGTATACAAAAAAGAAGGACAGGAGATTTCACTGATGGAAAAAGTAGGAAAGGAGGACGGTGCGGAAGAAAGAGTACTGGATCATCTGCTGTTAAAAGAGCTTCTGACAAGTCTGGATAAAGAAGAAAGAAAACTGATCTATCTGCGATATTTTGCCGAAAAGACACAGACTCAGGTAGGAAAGGAAATGGGAATTTCCCAGGTTCAGGTTTCCAGAATGGAAAAGAAAATATTAAAAAATCTAAGAGAACGTATCTGACAGGCACATCATGAATATATTCTGGAAAATCAGCCATACTAACTCATGAAACTTGGATGGAAAGGGTGAGTAAGATGGAGGATGCCAGAAGAAAGATCAGGATGTGCCTGATCTTTGTTGTGACATTGGCAGTGATCATCGGGCTGATTTATTACTTCCATGATGTAAGAGGCAATCACGGAGTCAATGAAGGAACACTGATAAAAAGAATGGAAATAACTGCAAAAAATGATGAGATAAACAGGAGGTGAAGAAGATGGCCGCGAATTCTGATGATATATATATAAAAGCAGACCGGAATATAGAGGTCGCAAAAAAGTCGGTAACGCTTGGAGATGTATTGAAGATTGAATGCGCCAATCCTGTAATGCTGGCTAGAATCAGAAGTACGCATCTTCTGACATTTCATCACCCGGATAATAAAAGGGAAAGACGAGTGGTCATGTCGGTCTTAAAAGTGATACAGAAGATCCATGAAATCTATCCGGAGGCTTCTGTGGAAAATATCGGGGAGACGGATTTCATCGTGACATATGAAGAACAGGATGGGAAAGGCGGAGCTATTCACGTGGCGAAGATTGTCATGGTGGTGCTGATCAGTTTTTTCGGAGCGGCATTTTCAACAATGGCATTCAATAATGATGTAGGCGTGACAAAAATGTTCGGACAGATATACGAACTTCTGACCGGAACAAAGTCGAATGGATTTACGATTCTGGAATTTATGTATTGTATTGGTATTATCATCGGAATTCTGACATTCTTTAATCATTTCGGTAAAAAACGGCTGTCGGTAGATCCGACACCAATGGAGGTAGAGATGCGACTGTATGAAAATGATATACAGACGACGCTTGTGGAAACGTACTCCAGAAAGGAGAAAGAATTGGATGTGGATGAAAAACATATTACTGGCAATTCTGGGACTTAGTGCCGGAATTACGGCGGCCGGAGGTTTATTTTCTTTTATTATCGGACTGGGGGTGGTGTCGGATTTTGCGGACAGGACACATACAGGTGAGCATGTTATGCTCTATGAAGATGCCATTGCAGTGGGCGGCAGTATCGGAGCAATCATCTCTGTCTATCATCCCACGATACCATACGGAAGCTGGCTGGTTCCGCTGGCGGGACTTTTCGGTGGAATCTTTGTAGGATGCTGGGCGATGGCTCTTACTGAGATGCTGGATCTCTTCCCGATCTTCATCAGGAGAATCCGGCTTGTGAGAGGGATTGGAGCGATTATTATAGGAATCGCTTTTGGAAAAGGATTAGGAGCATTACTGTTTTTTTGGAAAAGGTGGTAAAAAATGGATAAAAAAAGACAGCAGCAGGCTTATGAAAATTATGTAAAGCAAAAAACACCGGTGCATAATCTGCCTGCTAATATGACAAAAGCATTCGTAACAGGAGGCGCAATCTGCGTGCTGGGACAGGGGATTTTGAATATCTGTGAGAAGGCAGGATTAGATAAAGATATAAGTGGCGGCTGGTGTTCTATGCTTCTGGTATTTCTGAGTGTAGTACTGACGGGATTCAATGTCTATCCAAGGATTGCAAAATGGGGCGGAGCCGGAGCGCTGGTTCCGATCACCGGATTTGCCAATTCGGTGGCAGCACCGGCGATCGAATACAAAAAAGAAGGACAGGTTATGGGAATCGGCTGTAAGATATTTACGATTGCAGGTCCGGTGATTCTGTATGGAATCTTTACAAGCTGGGTTCTGGGACTGTTCTACTGGCTGTTAAGAATTGTCGGAGTATTATGACGGCAGAGGATCTCAGATATGTAAATATGTCGGGAAAGGATAAGATGAATGATAAAGGGAAAGCAAAGTATAGCCTTTGAGGTATCTCCGTACCTTGAAGAGAGTGCTTCGGTTGTTGGGAAAAAAGAAGGAGAAGGACCTTTGGGCGGTATGTTCGATATGGTGGCAGAGGAAGATCTTTTCGGGGAGAATACCTGGGAAGAAGCAGAAAGCACCATGCAGAAGGAAGCATGTCTTCTGGCTCTTGGTAAAGCACATTTGGCACCGGAGAGTATCCGTTATCTGTTCGGTGGAGATCTGTTAAGGCAGGGAGTGGCAACTTCAATGGGAGTAGAGACACTTCAGATCCCGATGTTCGGATTATATGGAGCATGTTCGACTTCCGGAGAAGCACTTGCCCTGGCTTCGATGAGTGTAGCTGCGGGATATGGAGAACGGATGCTGGCGGTAACATCCAGTCATTTCGGAAGTGCTGAGAAAGAATTCCGTTTTCCTCTCGGATATGCGAATCAGAGACCATTATCGGCACACTGGACAGTGACCGGAAGCGGAGCATTTATCGTGGGGAAAAATAGAAGTCATGTGAGGATAACCGGGGTGACAGTAGGAAAAATTGTGGATTACGGTCTGAAAGACTCACAGAATATGGGAGCATGTATGGCTCCGGCCGCATGTGATACGATCATTCAGAATCTGGAGGATTTTGAAAGAAAAGAAACAGATTACGACAGGATCATTACCGGAGATCTTGGCTATGTGGGGCAGAGTATTTTATTCGACCTTATGAGGGGAAAAGAACATGATATCAAGATAAATCATATGGATTGCGGAATGACAATCTTTGATCAGAATCTGCAGGATACACATGCCGGAGGAAGTGGCTGTGGTTGTGCGGCCGCAACATTATCCGCTTATATCCTGCCAAAGATATCAAGAGGAGAGTGGAAACGTGTACTCTTTGTACCGACGGGAGCGCTTATGTCAACCGTCAGTTATAATGAAGGAGCCAGTGTACCGGGGATCGCACATGGAATTGTCTTAGAACATTGCTAGGAGGAAAAGATTATGGATTATATCAATGCATTCTGGGTAGGGGGACTGATCTGTGCTCTGACGCAGATACTGCTGGACAGGACGAAGCTGATGCCCGGAAGAATCATGGTGCTTCTGGTCTGCAGCGGTTCTGTACTGGGAGCATTTAAGATATATCCGGTTATTCAGGATTTTGCCGGAGCAGGAGCCAGTGTACCGTTACTGGGGTTTGGAAATCTCCTGTGGAAAGGTGTAAAAGAAGCCGTAGAAAAAGAAGGATTTATCGGAATCTTTATGGGAGGATTTAAAGCCAGTGCAGTAGGTATATCAGCGGCTCTCATCTTTGGCTATCTGGCGTCCCTGATCTTTGAGCCAAAGATGAAGAAATAGCTGTGAACCCGGATTAAGAGATCATTAAGATTCGTTCATACCGGAAAGTACTGCCATCGGCTGTTTGAAGAAATGATTAAATGCGGCGATAGCACGTCCGACCCCGATCACGGCAAGGACCGTTCCGATTCCGATGCCTACCAGGTGATGCGCAAAGATAAGACCAACAGAGATTGTCAGACAGATATTAAAAAGGTCGAAACAATTTTTGGTAAATCCTACGCTTTTGTGGATGAAATCGGAGATTGCCTGAACAATTCCATCTCCGGGATTGGGGATGATACGCATGTTCAAAGACATGGCGGCACCGACGCCTGTCAGAATGATGGCAATGATCAGAAAGAGGATCCTTCCGGGAAAACTTCCGGCAAAAGAATCCGGATAAGTTGTCCAAAGATCAGGGATCATACCGGAAAATATATTCAGGAACCGGGTGAAAATCAGGCTTAGCGGGAATTGTAAAATGTCCATAAAAAGGACCAGTTTCAGGTTCATCTGATTAGCGTGTTCCAGAGGAAGACCTTCCGATTGTCTGGCATGGAGACTTCGGATCGTATGTAGGATCATCTCTACGACAACAAAAAGAGCATAAAGAACCAGTGTAGTATTTCCAAAATTAAAATGCCAGATCGTAGAGATACTGAATGACACTGAGATGATAGGAGATACACCGAGGCCGGTTTTTGTGTTCAGCGTGATTCCCAGAGCGAGAATAAGAAGTCCCATGAGATAGAAAAGTCCACGGTAAAAATATGTTTTTTGCATATATAAAGCCACTTCTTTCTATAGAATTTTGTATAAAAATGTAAAAACTGTCATCGGCAGATCCTGTAGATATCCAAATATACAAGAGACGTTGTCGATGGCAAGTTCTGTAAATATAATAAAACTCCCGTCAGAAACTGTCAATGAGACAGTTGCCGACGGGAGTATGTATCGCTACCTAATCAGATATCTGAGAGAACCGCAAGGAGTTTGATTCTCTGGATACAGGAAAATTAAGCAAGTTCTTCGCCTGTGATCATCTTGTAGCACTGAAGATATTTGTCGATTGTTTTCTGAACTACGTCATCCGGAAGAGTCCAGTCGTTATCCGGGTGAGAAGTCAGCCAGTCACGTGCAAACTGTTTGTCGAATGATGGCTGTCCATGTCCCGGTTCATAACCTTCTACTGGCCAGAAACGAGAACTGTCAGGTGTAAGCATCTCATCACCGATCACCATGTTACCATTCTCATCAAGACCGAATTCGAATTTTGTATCGGCGATGATAATACCACGGCTCAATGCGTAGTCTGCACATTTTTTATAGAGAGCGATTGTACAGTCACGAAGTTTGGCTGCGTATTCTTCGCCTTTGCCAGGGAAATATTTCTCAAGGTGGGCAATGCTCTGCTCGTAAGAAATATTTTCATCATGATCTCCGATCTCAGCTTTTGTAGATGGTGTATAGATTGGCTCTGGAAGCTTATCCGATTCTTTTAATCCTTCCGGAAGCTTGATGCCGCATACAGTACCATTTTCCTGATAACTCTTCCATCCGCTTCCTGTGATGTAACCACGTACGATACATTCGATTGGAAGCATCTCAAGCTTTTTGCACATCATGCTGTTACCGTCATATTCTGGTTTCTGGAAGAATTCAGGCATATCTTTCACATCAGTAGAGATCATGTGGTTTGGAAGAATGTCTTTTGTCAGGTCGAACCAGAATTTAGACATCTGCGTCAGAACAGTTCCTTTCTTGGAAACAATATTCTTAAGAATTACGTCAAAACAACTGATACGATCAGTGGCAACCATAATCAGGCTGTCTCCGTTATCATAAATTTCACGGACTTTACCTTCTTTTATTGGTTTCATAACAATACCTCGCTTATTTATTATTTTTTTTAATATGTCCTCACTAATAGTCAAACAGATTTTTCAGGAAAAAACAATAGTAAATTGCAAAATTATGAAAAAAAGTACAAAATATAAATTATGATGTATAATAAGAATATCGTAAAAAAGAATACTGATAAGTAATGGTAATAGTGACTGATAACGACAGATAATAAGGAAAGAAATTATGAAACATATTACAATTGGAATCCTGGCTCACGTAGATGCCGGGAAAACAACATTATCGGAATGTATGCTTTACTTAAGTGGGCAGATCAGAAAACTTGGACGGGTAGATCATAAAGATGCATTTTTAGATACATACGAGCTGGAACGGGAAAGAGGAATCACGATCTTTTCCAAGCAGGCAGAATTAAAGATGGGAAATCTGGGGATAACGCTCCTGGATACACCGGGGCATGTGGATTTCTCTGCAGAAATGGAACGTACCTTACAGGTACTGGATTATGCGATCCTGGTGATCAATGGTGCCGATGGTGTGCAGGGACACACGCGTACGCTTTGGAGACTGCTCAAAAGATATCAGATACCGACGTTCATATTCATCAATAAGATGGATCAGGTGGGAACGGATAAGGCAAAGGTACTGGCAGATCTGCAGAACAGACTGGATGAAGGGTGTATCGATTTTTCGGAGATAACGGAAGAAACGTATGACAGTCTTGCCATGTGTGATGAGAAAGCGATGGAAGAGTATCTGGAGTCGGAGAAAATAGAAGAGGATACAATTGCTGAGATAATCGGTAACAGGAAAGCATATCCGTGTTATTTTGGTTCGGCGCTGAAGATGGAAGGCGTACAGGAATTCATGGATGGGATGACTGGTTATGTTGAAAAGAATGAACAGATAAATAGCACAGATACTAATACAAGTAATTTTGGCGCGAAAGTTTTCAAGATATCCAGAGATCCAGCTGGCAGCCGGTTGACGTATCTGAAAGTGACATCCGGAACTTTGAAGGTAAAAGATACATTGACCGGAATAGCAGGAAAGCAGCAGAGTAAGAAGGAATCCGACCTTGCACAAGATAGATCTGAGACAGTTATGAACAGCTGGGAAGAAAAGGTCAATCAGATCCGCATTTATTCCGGTGAAAAATATGAGATGGTACAGGAAGCGAAAAGCGGCATGGTATGTGCAGTAACCGGATTGAATTATACTTATCCAGGTGAAGGCCTTGGCATAGAATGCGATTCCGAAGCACCGGCACTGGAGCCTGTCTTAAGCTACAAGATCGAACTCCCGGAGGGGTGTGACGTCCACAAAATGCTCGGAAATTTACGTATACTCGAAGAAGAGGACCCAATGCTTAAGATCGTATGGAATGAAGAACTGGGAGAGATTCATGCAAAACTTATGGGAGCAGTCCAGATCGAGATATTAAAAAGTCTGATCAAAGACAGGTTTGGTGTAGATGTGGAATTCGATACGGGAAATATCGTATATAAAGAGACCATCCAGAATACAGTGGAAGGTGTGGGGCATTTCGAACCGCTCCGGCATTATGCGGAAGTACATCTGAAGATGGAACCGGGAGAAAGAGGCAGCGGTATTGTGATCGGAACGGATTGTAGTGAGGATATGTTAGACAAGAACTGGCAGCGTCTGATCCTTACCCATCTTCTGGAAAAAGAACACAGGGGTGTGCTGACAGGTTCTGTGATCACGGATATGAAGATCACACTGACGGCAGGACGGGCACATCTGAAACATACCGAAGGCGGGGATTTCCGGCAGGCAACCTACCGTGCGGTGCGCCAAGGACTGATGCAGGCCGAAAGTATGCTGCTGGAACCGTATTATGATTTTCAGCTGGAAATTCCATCGGGAATGATCGGACGGGCACTTACAGATATTCAGCGGATGAATGGGGAGACCGGTACACCGCAGACAGAAGGAGAGATGACGACGATCGAGGGATATGCACCGGTTACAGGTATGCGGGATTATCAGATGGAAGTGAATTCTTATACAAGAGGACAGGGACATCTGACCTGTACGTTCCGCGGCTATGAACCTTGCCGGAACGCAGAGGCAGTGATCGAAGAGATTGGTTATGATCCGGAGCGCGATATCGAGAATCCGACAGGATCCGTCTTCTGTTCCCATGGTGCAGGATTTAACGTTCCATGGAATCAAGTGCCAGAGTACATGCATTTGGAGAATCAGCTTGAAAAAGAACAGGCATTAGAAGAAGCAAAGAGGCAGTCAGAGCAGGCAGCAAGACAGGTACCGAGAGCGGCCAGAACACCGGGAGTCTATTCTAAAGCAGCAGAAAAAGAACTGGAAGAAATCTTTATCCGCACATATGGAAAAGTAGAAAGAAAAGGTGGACTGACACCAAAAACTTACGAAAGTGAGTATGCAAAAAAACAGCGCAAAAAAGAAGAGGCTATGCAGGAATACCTGCTGGTTGACGGATACAATGTTATTTTTGCATGGCAAGAGCTGAAAGAACTGGCAAAAGTCAGCATCGAGGCTGCCAGAGATAAACTGATGGATATCCTGTGTAATTATCAGGGGTATAAGAAATGTGTCCTGATTCTGGTATTTGACGCATACAAGGTAGAAGGCTATGCACTGGAGATCCAGAAGTATCATAATATCCATGTCGTATATACCAAAGAAGCCGAAACTGCCGATCAGTACATTGAAAAGGTCGTTCATCATATCGGAAGAAAGTATCATGTGACGGTCGTGACTTCCGATGGGGTAGAGCAGGTAATCACGATGGGGCAGGGTGGAACCCGTATTTCTTCCAGAGATTTCTTAGAAGAGATTGAATATACAAAGAAATTGATTGAAGAAGATAATGAAAAACAACGGGTCAGTGACAGGAACTATCTGTTTGACCATGCGGATGAGGAATTTGTGAAGAAAATGGAAAAAATCAGGCTTGGAAAAGAAACTGAATAAGGATAAGTAAAAAATAAGCATATAGAAAAATCTTAAAGATCCGATTTTTCTGTGTGCTTTGTATTGTTATCCGGTAAAAGCAGGGACTTGATGAAAGTATGCATATATAGAAATAATATATAAATGATGAAAACATATCAATAAACACAATTAGACAGATAGATTATTTATTGGTAAAATAATATTTAATGATAGCATGCAAGTCATGAATGAAGGGGGAATATATGAAAAAGAAAAATGATTGGATAAAAAAGGGAATCTTGATCATAGTTTTACTGGTATGCATTGCTGCATATTTATGGGTACCGGGGATACATAAGACAATGAACCGGATATTTAAGATGTTTGCAAGCGGAGACTTTACAGTTGTAAGAGATTTTGTTGCGTCATATGGGGTATATGCGGCACTGATGTCTTTCTTGTTGATGATTTTTCAGTCAATCGCAGCACCTCTTCCGGCATTTTTAATTACATTTGCCAATGCCAGCCTGTTTGGATGGTGGAAAGGTGCGATTCTTTCATGGAGCAGTGCAATGGCGGGAGCAGCCATATGCTTTTATATTGCAAAAATATTAGGACGTGACGTGGCGGAAAAATTAACAAGTAAAACAGGTCTTGAACAAATTGATACATTTTTTGAACGTTATGGAAAGAATACGATTTTAATCTGTCGTCTTCTTCCGTTTGTATCATTTGACATTGTTAGTTATGCGGCAGGTCTTACTTCGATGTCATTTGTTTCATTCTTTGTTGCTACGGGAATCGGACAGTTACCGGCAACCATCGTCTATTCTTATGTGGGCGGTATGCTGACTGGCGGAGCGAAACTTCTTGTAACAGCATTATTGATTTTGTTTTCTCTTTCGGCATTAATTTTTATGCTGAGAAAGATATATATGGACAGACAGTCCGGAAAATAAAAAAAAGGGAGGAAAAAGAATATGGAAACATATTACAATCCGGAGGATCTTGCAAAGTTTGGGACAATCGGGGAAAAAGCATCAGAGTTGGCAGAAAAATTCTTTGCTTATTACAATGCGGTATTCGAAGAGGGTGCGCTGACTGCAAGAGAGAAATCATTGATCGCACTTGCAGTGGCACATACCGTACAGTGCCCATATTGTATTGATGCTTACACGAACGACTGCCTGGATAAAGGTGTCAGCGAAGAACAGATGACAGAGGCGGTACATGTAGCAGCGGCGATCCGCGGCGGAGCAAGTCTTGTACACGGGGTACAGATGAAAAATATTGTAAAGAAACTGGAGTTTTAATTAAAAAAGAAGAAAAGAGGAAAAATAAGATGAAAAAGAAAATTGTGACATTATTACTGGTAGCTGCAATGACAGGAACAATGGTTGTTGGATGTGGATCAAAGGCTGATGATAAGACAGCAGATACGAAGACAGAACAGACGGATGATAAAAAGGATACAGAGGAAAAGAAAGAACTGGCAGATGATGAATACCAGTATGTATCCGCGGCAGATACAGTAATTGCAGACGGAGTTCACGTGTTAGATGTAAGAGAATGGGAAAATTATTCCAAAGGAAGAGTTGCAAATTCAGAGTGGTGCCCGATCTTCCCATTGGAGGACGATTCCCTGGTAGATGAGATGACAACTTATGCCAAAGATCATCTGAATGACGGAAAAGATATCTATGTTATCTGCAACAGTGGAAAACGTGGAGCTGAAAAAGCAACAGCTGTATTAAGAGATGCAGGAATTGAACCAACATCCATCTATACAGTAGAAGGTGGAGCAGAAGCACTTGGTAAAGAAAATGGGGCATTGACCACAGACCGTACAGAAGAAAATATCGATTGGAAATATGTATCAGGAAAGGATGCCGTTGACAAGGTAGGAGATAAAGATGTACAATTTTTAGATGTTCGTGATGATGATACCTATAAAGCAGGTCATCTGAAAGGAACACTTCAGTGCAGCCTGAAGGAATTTGATACACCGGAAGCACAGACAGAGATGTACAATCTTGCAAAAGACAAGATGGACAAGGATGAGCCTGTATATATTCTCTGCTACAGTGGTAATAAATGTGCAAAAACAGCAATTTCAGTAATGAAAGATGCAGGATTTGATACAGATAGTTTGTTTATCATTGAGAATGGAGCAAAAGACGGTGATGTATCCGCAGCTTTTGTAACAGAGTAAAGCTAGGTGTTCGAAAGAATCTGTTATGGTTTACAAATGATGATGGAACAGGCTGGAGAGCAACCGTACCATTTCTTGTACTTTATGAAAATGGATATGATAACATTTCTGTGTATGATGGTGGATGGTATGAGTGGCTAATGCATGATGACTATCCGGTACAGGTTGGTGATCCGGCAAGTGATGAGTGTGTTCACACAACAGTTGGAGAACTTTCTACAGGAAAAGCAGCAAAATAAAACAAAGCAGAGAGTGTAGAGAATTTCTGCGAAAATATAATACAAAGATTAGGGGCGCTGTCACTGGATATCAGTGACAGCGTTTGGTAGTATTAAGGAGAAAAATGAAAAAAATCATTTATACATTTTTAGATTTATTAACCATAGCGTTTTTGATCGGAGGATATGTGTTCCAATATTTTACAAGAAAAAAACTGGGGATGCTTCGGTGGGTGAATTATCAGAATATGCAGATCCAGAAGAACCCTGTTTATGATATACTAAAATATATTACAGTTGCTGCTGCTATTGTACTTATCGTATTAATTATTGTGGGATATAGGAAGAAAAAAGAATGAAAAATAAAAAATTGTGGATATTTATCGGAATGATCGTTCTGATTTTGATATTAAATCACATATTTGGCTGGTCTTCTTATCTGGGAAATACAGAGAATCTGAAATTCCTGGAAAACATGGTACAGGAAAATTTAGTGTTGGCGATTGGCATCTATACCATACTTACCATCATAAGCTGTGTGGTACTTGCACTTCCGGGGGTGACATTTGCAATCGTTGCAGGTCTGGTATTTGGACCGGTACTTGGAACCATCTGTTGTTCCGTAGCGACTACACTTGGGGCTATGGTAGCATTTGTTGCAGGAAGATTTTTCTTACAGGACATTATTAAGCCGATGGCGATGAAGAACAAATATTTAAAAAAATGGTTATTTGATGAGTCTGGAAATAATGAAGTATTTATTCTAATGATCACAAGACTGGTTCCATTATTTCCGTATAATCTGCAGAATTTTGCTTATGGTGTGACAGATATTAAATTTTCAACATATTCCATTTGTTCTTTGATCTTCATGCTTCCGGGAACAGCTATGTATACGGTTGGAATGGCAGGACTTGCAGACAAAGAGAACCGTATTTTTTATATCGGGATAGCAATTGTTCTGGCAGGGATTGTAATAGGGCTTGGTGCGTTTCTTAAGAAGCACTATGTGCAGGAGGAAAAAAATGAAGAATAACAATACAGTAGAAGCATGTACCCATTGTCATGTCTGCCAGAATCAGTGTGAATTTCTAAAAAAGTACGGAATAGATATCGGAGATACAGAGAAGTTAAAAGAGCTTTCTTATCATTGTTTCCTGTGTGGAAAGTGCACAGAGGTATGCCCTGAGAATATTGATGGAAGAGAGTATATTCTAAATCTCCGGAGAGAAAAAGTAGAAAAATCCGGTGGAACTTTGGAAGAAAAAGGATATGGGATGCTGTTAAAAGAAAAAAAAGATTATATATACCGGAATTACAGACATGCACAAGGGGAAAGTATTCTGTTTCCGGGATGTAATTTTCCTTCTTTTTATCCAAAGACGACCAAGAGGCTGGTAAATGAACTGAAAAAATATGGCATAGGAGTGGCATATGACTGCTGTGGAAAGCCGATTGTAGAACTTGGCATGAAAGAGGATGAAAAAAGGATTATAGGTCAGATACAATCAGAATTGCATAAAAGAAAAATCAAAGAAGTAATCATGCTTTGTCCGAACTGCTATGCATATTTAAAACCAAGAATGGAAGAAGTAAAGGTTGTAAGCATCTATGAAAAGCTTGAGGAATTCGAAATCGGAAAGAAGAATCTGTTTCCGGCAAAGGTGTTCCTTCCATGTCCTGACAGGGAAAAGAAAGAACTGTTAGGAGAGATAGAGCGATACATAGAAGGAAAGTTGATTCCAATCGAAGAGGTACAGTGCTGTGGTTTAGGTGGCTGTGCCCCTGTAAAAGAGCCAGAACTTGCAAAAAATATGGGAGCAGCGTTAAAAAATAGTGGCGGGCAGAAGATTTACAGCTATTGTGCGTCCTGTGCAGGCAATCTAAATCGGAACGGATCTAAGAATGTCACTCATATTTTGACAGAAATATTAGAAACAGATGAAAAAGCCGATACAGGGAAATCGATGTTGAATAGAATGAAAACAAAATTTATATAAGGGGATAACGACGGAAATGAAGAGGGCAGTGATCGTATTTACCAGAGTTCCCATTCCGGGACAGACAAAGACAAGAATGATGCCATATTTTTCGCCGGAAGAATGTGCAAAACTTCATGAGAATTTTCTGAAAGATATTGCACAGGAATGCGAAAAAGTAAATGCTGACATATTCGTATGCTACACACCGAAAAAAGGGAAAGCATATCTGGAAAAATTATTCAGGAAAGCAAAAGAATATATTCCCCAGACAGGGGAAGGTCTGGGAGAAAGGATGTATCAGGCAATCGAATATGTACTGGAAAAAGGGTATGATTCCTGTGTATTAATAGGAACGGATATACCGGAACTGAAATGTTCGGATTTGGAGTATGCGTTCAGGCTTTTGGATGTAAATGATGTAGTCTTTGGTCCCACCGTAGACGAAGGGTATTATCTGGTCGGAATGAAAAGACCGGTATGTGAAGTGTTTGAAAAGAAGACATATGGAACAGGAAATGTACTGGAGCAGACCGTGCAGCCATTACAGGAAATGGGACTGACAATCGGATATGTAAGAAGATTGCAGGATATGGATGACAGAGATGATATTACGGCGTATCGGAGCCGGATGAGGACGCAGAAGTTACTTCAGAACACACATACTGGACGTTACCTGCTAAAAAAACAGAAGATTTCTATCATTGTGCCGATCTATAATGAAGAGACAACGATAGAGAAACTGTTGGAGCAATTAGAAAACTTACAGGGAAAGTGTGAGATTATTCTAGTCGATGGTGGGAGTACAGACGCAACATTGTCGATGATCAGACCGGGATTTAAAGTACTGCATTCGGAAAAAGGCAGGGCGAACCAGATGAATCTTGGCGCAAAAGAAAGTACCGGAGATATTCTTTTCTTTCTTCATAGTGACAGCGAACTTCCGAAAAGACCGCTGGAAGAAATCAAAGCAGTGATAAAAGATCATGAAGCAGGATGCTTTGGCATTGCATTTCATTCCAGACAGTTTTTTATGTGGACATGCAGAGTTATTTCAAATCATAGGATAAAAGACAGAAAAGTGATGTTTGGAGATCAGGGGATTTTTATCACAAGAGAACTGTTCTTCAAAGCGGGGATGTTTCCGGCTCTTCCGATTATGGAAGATTACCAGTTTTCGCTTACGTTAAAGGAAATGGGAGTAAAGCTTGGCATTGCTAGGCACAGAATCTATACGTCAGACCGGAGATTCCCTAAAAAGGTGATTCCTCAGTTAAAAGTGATGTGGAAGATGAACCGGCTAAGAAAAATGTACCGGGATGGTGTGCCGATAGAGACGATATCGAAGTTATATAAAGATGTAAGATAAAATGTCAGGAAACAATATAGCCAATAGGGGATCGGGATTATGGAACGTATAAAAGGATTAAATGAATATGTGAAAAATGAAAAGTATAGGAAAGCATTAAATCTTCCGAATGAACAGGAAGAAGAATATACAATGCTTGCACAGGGAGAGTATAATATTAATTACAGCTTCACGCATCCAAAGACAGGGAAAAAACTTCTGTTACGTGTCAATTGTGGGAGTCAGATGCATCTGGAAAATCAGATCGGGTATGAATGTCATGCACTGCAATTGCTGGAAGCATCGGGAAGAACGCCAAAAGTGCTTTATGTAGACGGGAGCAGGAAATTTTTAGATCACGGAGTACTGGTAATGGAATATCTGCCGGGAAAAGCATTAGACTATCATACGGATTTAAAATATGCGGCAGAGTGTCTGGCTGATATACATAGTGTCAGAATACCGGAATCAGAATCGGGTTTGATTCGGCCAGAGAATCCACTGATCGCAATATTGGAAGAGTGCGAAGAGATGGTGAAGATATATATGGATTCACCGCTTGGAAAAGACAGGATGAAAAGGAAAATCCGAGATTTGCTTGATAAGGCATGGAAAAAGGCAAAAGAATTCCATATGGAAGATTCACCGTATCAATGCTGTATTAATACAGAACTGAATTCCACGAATTTCTTGATTGGAGGAGAAGGAAAGCCGAACTATCTCATTGATTGGGAAAAGCCGTTATTTGGAGATCCGGCACAGGATCTGGGACATTTCCTTGCACCGACAACGACGTTTTGGAAAACGGATGTGATATTGAAGGAAGAAGAGATAGAAAATTTTCTGAATGAATATCTGAAATGTGTGAGGGCGCGTTTTGATATAACGGGATTAAAAGAACGAACGAAAGTATTTATGGAGATTACATGCTTAAGAGGAATCACCTGGTGCGCAATGGCATGGGTGCAGTATCAGCAGCCGGATAAACTGATCATAAATGAATCTACATATCGGAAGCTGGAGGATTATCTGAGTGATGGATTTTTAGAAAAAATAGAAATATTTTTGGAACAATAATGTAAGTGAGAATAAGGAGAAAAGAGATGGAAAAAGAAAAAATTGCGGAACTTTTTATGAAAGGGATTGAATGTTCTCAGGTTGTAGCAGGGGCATTTGCAGAAGAACTGGGGATCACACAGGAAGAAGCATATAAGATGGTTGCAGGATTTGGCGGTGGAATGGGAATCGGTGAAACCTGCGGTGCAGTAGTTGGTGCAATGATCGTACTGGGAATGAAATTTGGACATTGTGATACAGAGCATATGGAACAGAAAGATATCATGAATGCCAAAAGAGCAGAGTTCCTGACAAAATTTCAGGAAAAATATGGTGTCTGTAGCTGTAAAGGATTATTAAAACATGATATTGCAGATCCAGAGGGCATGCAGAAGATACTGGAAGAGGGACTTTTGTTTGATTTCTGCCCGGAAATAGTAAGAGATACCATTGAAATATTGAATGAGGTTGTGTAATGAATGATATCATCAAAGATTTTCATGAGCTGACAGAGATTCCGGTATTTCAGGAGATGGTGCCGGATAAGAAGTATATGGATACAGAAGAGCATCTGGATGTATTGCAGATGAATATCGGACGGAAATGTAATCTACTTTGCAAACACTGCCATGTGAATGCCGGACCTGCAAGAACAGAAGAAATGTCAAAAGAAGTGATGGATGCCTGTCTTACATTTGCAAAGGAACAGAATATTGCAACGATAGATATTACCGGAGGTGCACCAGAGATGAATCCACATCTGGAATATCTGATAGAAGAAAGCAGTAGAATCTGTAACCATGTAATCATCAGAACGAATCTGGTCATATTATTGGAGGAAGAATATGAACAGCTAATGGAAGTGTATACAAAGAATAAAGTAGAAATTGTGTGTTCTCTTCCGTATTATCGTGCGGCAGAGATGGATAAGGTGCGCGGAGAAGGATCATTTGATAAGGCTATTGAAGTAATCAAACACCTGAATGCGATAGGATATGGAAGAAATCCAGAACTGGTATTGAATATGGTCTATAATCCGGCAGGTGCTTTCTTCCCACCTGATCAGGAAGCAATGGAAAAAGAATATAAGCAGAAATTGTTGCAGGATTTTGGCATTGAATTTAACAGCCTTTATACATTGTATAATAATCCAATGGGAAGATTCGGTGCATTTCTTCAAAGATCGGGAAATTTAAAGCGTTATATGAAAAAATTATTCGATGCATTCAATGCAGATACAGTGGGGGCATTGATGTGCAGGACGCAGATTTCCGTGGATTATGATGGACAGTTGTATGATTGTGATTTTAATCTTGCGGCAGGAATTCCGGTTGTTGGAAATCAGAAAATTTTTGATGTGACAGGAAAGCCATATCAGGTTCGTAAAATACGGATGGATAAGCATTGTTATGCATGCACGGCGGGAGCCGGTTCCAGCTGAGGCGGCGCAACGAGTTAGGCAGGCTGCCTGACAAATACTTCTGGAAGAAGAGCGTGTATTATGTTACACTAATGCAGTATGAACAATAATTATGCATGGAAATGTAAGAATATACAAAAGGAGAAAAGAATATGCCAGTTTTTGATTTTAATGCAACACCGGACGAGAAGAAACCAGCGGAATGTACATATACGGTAATCCGCTCTAATGAAAATGAAGCAACTATAGAAAAACCAATGATGATCCTGGATAATAAGCAATGTAAATGGGAACATCATTCCTGCGGCGTATTTACCAATCCGATCAAGAGGACATCATTCGAATTTCAGCAGGAAGACGGAACCGTAAGTGCAGACATCTTAAAGATCGATGCAAGGTTTGTAAGTCTGTTAAAATGGCTCGGAGAGAATCATATTAATGTGCGTCTCTCAGGAGAGAATACAGAAGAAGGATATGCAGTATACAAGATCCGCGAGATTGCATTTGGCGGCGGTACAAAGTTATCTGCAGAAGATGGATTCCTGCAATTTATGATCGAGCGTCTTCTGGCAAGTAATGCACCGGCAGAAGAGGAGAATGATGAAGATGAAGACGAAGCAGGAGATGATATGAAGCTTACCAGTCTTCAGAGTATCACAGACTTCATGAACTGTGCGGGAAGAACCCTTCCGGATAATATCCGCCTTTGGGCAAGACGTAATCTTGCCGTGGCACGTTCTCATGAAGTATCACCGGAAGAAAGACGTCATGCACAGAGAGCGCTTTCTATTATGATGAATGTACAGTGGAAGAGCAATTATTTTGAAGCGATCGATCCGGATGAAGCGCGCAGAATTCTTGATGAAGAACTTTACGGAATGGAGCGCGTAAAGCAGAGAATCATCGAGACCATAATCCAGATCAACCGTACACATACATTGCCGGCATATGGACTTCTGTTAGTGGGACCGGCAGGAACCGGTAAATCACAGATTGCCTATGCGGTGGCACGTATCCTGAAGCTTCCATGGACGACTCTGGATATGAGTTCGATCAATGATCCTGAGCAGCTGACAGGAAGTTCTCGTATCTATGCCAATGCAAAGACAGGTATCATCATGGATGCCTTTGCCATGGCAGGAGAATCAAATCTGGTATTCATCATTAATGAGCTGGATAAAGCAGCATCCGGAAAAGGAAATGGCAATCCGGCCGATGTACTTCTGACATTACTGGATAATCTTGGATTTACAGATAACTATATCGAGTGTATGATTCCGACCGTAGGAGTATATCCGATTGCGACTGCGAATGACAAGTCTCAGATCAGTGCACCGCTGATGTCACGATTTGCCGTGATCGATATCCCTGATTACACACCGGAAGAGAAGAAAGTGATTTTCTCCAAATTCGCACTTCCGAAGGTATTAAAGAGAATGAGCCTTAAGGAAGACGAGTGTATCATGAGTGAGGAAGGATTGGATGAATTGATCAAGTTATATTCTAATACATCCGGAATCCGTGATTTGGAGCAGGCGGCTGAACACATTGCGGCGAATGCCCTGTATCAGATTGAGGTAGATCATGTGAAATCTGTTACATTTGATGCAGAAATGGTAAGAAATCTGTTGAGATAATGAAAACTGCAAGAACAACATTTTTTACAAGAGATAAAAATTTTTATAAGACATTTTTCTGGTTGATGCTGGTTGTGGCACTTCAGAATCTGGTGGCTTACAGTGTGAATATGCTTGATAATATCATGCTTGGAAGTTACAGCCAGAATGCATTGTCCGGTGCGGCAACGGTGAACCAGATATTCTTTATTGTGAACCAGCTGGCATTGTCTATTGGAAATGCACTGGTAGCAATCTGTTCTCAGTACTGGGGAAAGCAGGAGACTGAGGAAATCCGGAAGCTGACAGGAGCAGCACTGGCACTCAGTATTCTGATCGCAGCAGTGGTCGTGACAGCCTGTACGTGCATGCCGGAGCGGCTCCTGGGAATATTTACGACGTCACCTGAGATTATTGCGGAAGGAAAGGCATATCTGGGACTCCTGAAGTGGACATTTTTACTTTTCATGATAAGTAATCTGCTGATTGCTATGCTTAGAAGTGTAGAGGTAGTGAAGATTTCATTTGTCATATCAGTAGTGTCATTGATCACAAATGGTTGTATCAATTACACATTGATTTTTGGACATTTTGGATTTCCGGAGATGGGGATCAAGGGAGCAGCAGTGGGAACGTTAACTGCAAGAATGCTGGAACTATTGATCATTGTGGTGTATGTGTGGAAGATAGATACGAAAGTCCGGTTATTTGACGTCAATTTGATCAGAATCATATTTGCGCCGGTGAATAGAAAGATATGGATGGCATTCTTAAAAGTTGCATTTCCAATCATGTGCTCAGGGATGATCTGGGCAATCTCAGTACCGATGCAGACGGCAATTCTCGGACATTTGTCCGCAGATGCAATTGCTGCAAATTCTGTATCCAGCACATTCTTCCAGTATCTGAAGGTGATCGTAATCGCCATATCATCTGCATCTGCAGTTGTGATCGGGAAAGATATCGGAGAGGGAGATATAGAAAGAGTAAAATCTGATGGAAGAACGCTTTCTGTGATTGATCTTCTGATCGGTGTAGTGCTTGCTTCTCTGCTATTTGTATTGAGAGGACCGCTGTTATCCATGTATAAACTGACAGATACGGCAGCAGTCCTGGCAGATCATTTCATTATGATCATGAGCATAGTTATGGTAGGAATGTCATATCAGATGCCGGTATCGGTAGGTGTCATTCAAGGCGGGGGAGATACAAAGTTCTCTATGTACACGAATCTGATCTCTACATGGGGGATCGTGATGCCGCTGTCATTTTTGGCGGCATTCGTGTGGAAACTCCCGGTGGAACTGGTCGTGGCTGCAGTGCAGTCGGATCAGTTGTTCAAAGGAATTCCGGTATTTTTACGATTTAGGAGCTATAAGTGGATTCACAAATTAACATAAAAAGAAGTATGGAATGGAAAGAATTTGAAACAACATTTTCGGTAAAATTAAATCAACAGCAAAAAGAAGCAGTACAGAGCACAAAAGGGCCGGTACTGCTTCTTGCCGTACCCGGATCAGGAAAGACCACGGTACTGGTGACACGTCTTGGTTATATGATCTACTGTAGGAATATTCCTCCGGAGAGCATACTTACGGTTACATATACGGTGGCAGCGACAAAAGATATGTCCGAAAGATTTGCAGTCCGTTTTGGCGAGGATATGGCAAAGAGACTGGAATTTCGGACGATCAACGGAATCTGCGCAATGATTATCCAGTATTACGGAAGACGGATCGGAAAGACACCGTTTGAACTTGTGAAGGATGAAAAGGCAACGACGGGGATGCTGATCAAAATCTGTCAGGATCATGGCATGGGATATCCGACGGAGAGTGATCTTAAGAATGTAAGAACGTTGATCACATATATAAAAAATATGATGCTGAACGAAGAAGAACTTCAAAAATTAGAGGAAGAGTCAGATATTCGGATTGCAGGAATCTACCGTGAATACTGTAGGCAGATGCGAGAACAGAAGCTGATGGATTATGACGATCAGATGTTGTATGCCTATAATATTCTGCGAAAAGATCCGGGTGTGCTTGCATATTTTCAAAATAGATATCCATATATATGTGTGGATGAAGCGCAGGATACATCAAAGATCCAGCATGCGATTATTGCGCTGCTGGCAGCCGGAACAGGCAATCTTTTTATGGTTGGAGATGAAGACCAGAGTATCTATGGATTCCGGGCGGCATATCCGGAGGCATTGCTGTCATTTGAAAAGAAGCATTCGGGAGCAAAAGTCCTTCTGATGGAAGAAAATTTCCGCTCAAATGCAAAGATTGTAGAAGCGGCAGATAAATTCATTCAGAAGAATACACTCCGACATGAGAAGCATATGAGAGCGGCAAGAGAAGCCGGAGCGGATATCCGGGAAATTTCTCTAAAATCGAGGAAAGCACAGTATGTGTATCTGATGAAAGCTGCACAGGAATGTACGACCGGAATGGCCGGCATGAGCGGATCGGAGGAACATAGGGGCAGGGCAGATGCTTCGGTGACGGAGACAGCAGTTCTGTACAGGGATAATGAGTGTGCGATTCCACTGATCGATCTGCTGGAAAGAAAGAATATTCCGTATCGCATGCGGAATGCAGACCTTTCCTTTTTTACCCACCGGACGGTTCTGGATGTACAGAATATCATCCGGTTTGCAATGGATCCAAAAGATACGGAACTGTTCATGCAGATCTATTACCGGCTGAAATTGTTCTTTAACAAGAAAGATGCATTAAGATATGCACAGATCAGTCAGGAGAAAGATATGGAGGTGCTGGATGCGGCATTAAAATACGGCAATCTGGAGAAATATCAGGAAGATAATATCCGTAATCTGAAACGGCAGATGGTACGTATCTTAAATATGCCGGGGGATGAGGCTGTCAACCAGATCCTGACATATATGGGATATCAGGATTATCTGAAGAAAATGGGCATGAATGCCAACAAGCTGGAGACGGTCAAGTTGATCGGAAGCAGGGTAGAATCTCCGGAAAAATTACTGGAACGACTGGAAGAACTGAGAACGATCATTCAGGAAAAAGTATCAGATAAGGATTGCCCGTTTATTCTGTCTACCATGCATGCAAGTAAAGGACTGGAATATGATACTGTCTATCTTCTGGATGTTATGGATGGGATATTGCCGGAAAAAGTACTGGCAAATCCGCGGACGGCATCAAAGGAAGAACTTGAAACTTATGAGGAAGAAAGAAGACTCTTCTATGTAGGTGTGACCAGAGCAAAGAATCAGCTGAATGTATTTACGACGAATAAGCCGTCCAAATTCTGCAGTGAGTTGCTGGGAAAGAGGAATCTGAGAGAGAATCAGCAAAAAGAATATGCAGGAATAAAAAAATGGGGAGATTATAGTCCGGCGGGAACATATGGCATAAAGGGAAATGGAATGTATCATGGATATGGCACCGGGCATGGATCTCAGAAGCAACCTGGAAAAAGCTATCAGGAACTTGCGGATGCACTTGGTGAAGGCATGATTGTAAAGCATAAGAAATTCGGTGAGGGCGTCGTTGTAGACATGGAAGGTGAGCACATCCGTATCCAGTTCGGAGACAATGTAAAGAACATGGATCTGAAAGTTCTGGCAAGACTTGGGATGCTGGAAATATAAGAATAAAAAATGACCAATAGTCAAAAATTGTATTGACTGTTGGTTTTTTTTGATGTATATTGCAATTAGATACAAAAAATGACCAATAGTCAAAAATGATGATAAGAGTAAGAAGAAATAAAAAAGGATGTAAAAAAATGGTCATAAAAGGAGGGGCGGTTATGAATATGGTTGCATTTGGTAAAAAGGTAGTGAAGTTCAGAATTCCGATACTGATCATCAGTATCTTACTCTTGATTCCGGCGGGACTTGGATATGTGAATACAAGAGTCAATTATGATGTGCTGACATATTTACCGGAAGACATTGAGACGATGCAGGGTCAGGATATCCTGGTAAAAGACTTTGGAACCGGTGCTTTTTCAATGTTTATCGTGGACGGAATGGAAGATAAAGATGTATCGGCATTGAAAGCAAAGATCGAAAAAGTAGATCATGTGCAGAAGGTTCTGTGGTACGATTCACTTGCAGATATCAGCATGCCGAAGAGCATGATGCCGAAAGATGTCTACGAAGTATTCAATTCAGATACGGGCACGATGATGGCAATCTTCTTTGATGAGGGTACTTCTTCCGATGGAACGATGGAAGCAATCGGGGAGATCCGTAAACTGGCCGGAAAGCAGTGTTTCTTAAGTGGTATGTCTGCAATTGTTACGGATACGAAGAACCTGGCTGAGGAAGAGACACCGTTATATGTACTGATCGCAGTTGTTCTGGCGGTGATCGTATTAGGACTTACGATGGATTCGTATTTTATCCCGTTACTTTTTATGCTGAGTATCGGAATGGCGATCATTTATAATCTGGGAAGTAACTATTTCCTAGGAGAGATTTCCTATATTACGAAAGCGTTGGCGGCGGTACTGCAGCTTGGCGTTACACTTGATTATTCCATTTTCCTGATGCACAGTTATGAGGAGCAGCAGGCAAGATATAACGGAGACAAAGAGCGTGCAATGGCACATGCGATATCCCAGACATTTTCATCCGTAATCGGAAGTTCCGTTACAACGGTAGCCGGATTTATCGCATTGTGCTTCATGACATTTACGCTTGGTATGGACATCGGTGTGGTTATGGTAAAAGGTGTCGTCCTCGGCGTGATCGCCTGTGTGACAATCCTTCCATCCATGATCCTGTGCTGTGATAAATGGATCACGAAGACCATGCATAAGCCGTTTCTTCCGGACATCGGAAGGATATCGGATAAAGTTACAAAACGGTATATGATCTATGTGATCATTTTCCTTGTACTTTTATTCCCGGCAATCTATGGAAATAATCATACATCCGTTTATTACAATCTGGATGAGACGCTTCCAAAGGATCTTCCGAGTATCATTGCAAATGAAAAACTGAAGGAAGATTATGACATGAACACGACACACATGATCCTCGTGGACAGTTCGGTTGAATCCGCAGATGTGGCAAAGATGATCAACAAGATGGATGATGTGGATGGTGTCAAATGGGCACTTGGCCTGGACGCGCTGATCGGACCGGCAATCCCGCAGAGTATGATCCCGGATTCCGTAACTGAGATGCTGAAGAATGATAAGTATCAGCTGCTTCTGGTCAATTCAGAGTATAAGGTTGCATCGGATGAACTGAATGCCCAGATTAAAGAACTGAATAAGATTCTGCACAAATATGACAAAGGCGGTATGCTGATCGGTGAAGGACCGCTGACGGCAGATCTGATCGACATTACAGATACAGATTTTAAGACGGTCAGTGTGGTATCAATCGGTATCATCTTTGTGATCATATTAATACTGTTCAAGTCTATTTCACTTCCAATCATTCTGGTTGGCGTGATTGAATTTGCTATCTTTGTAAATATGGGAATTCCATATTATACAGGAACGAAGCTGCCATTCGTTGCATCGATTGTTATCGGCACGATCCAGCTTGGATCTACCGTAGATTATGCGATCCTTATGACGACAAGATATAAGAGAGAACGCAATCACGGAGCAGAAAAATATGATGCGATCACAACTGCACACCGCACATCGGCACAGTCGATCATGGTAAGTGCACTGAGCTTCTTCGCAGCAACGATCGGTGTCGGATTGTATTCGAATATTGATATGATCAGCTCACTGTGTATCTTGATGGCGAGAGGTGCGATCATCAGTATGATCGTGGTTATCTTTGTATTGCCGTCGATGTTTATGGTATTTGATAAAGTGATCGTGAAGACGAGTAAGGGATTTTTGCCATAACTCTGGGACCACGGGGACGTGAAAAAATGGCTTTTTTTACTGTCCCCGTTGGCATCCGGTAATCAAATATACAAAGCCGGAATGTAAAGGCCGGAAGGATAAATATATTGTCATGATTATGCAAACATGCTACAATATGACTTTGAACTGGTTCGCAAACCTCCCAGTATAAAAAACTAGGCAAAGTACATAACATGTATGATTACTTTTGTTTATGGGGGTTCTGTAAGCAAAAGTATTTTTTTGCCTTTTGAATTGCAGTGTATTCGTAAGGAGCTGCCAGTGGTAGGTCCTGTAGAAGATTGAGAAAGGAAAAGAAAAATGAAAAAAAGAAAAGTAATTATTGACTGTGATCCGGGTATCGATGACAGCCTGGCTATCATGCTGGCATTGCAGTCGGAAGAACTCGAGATAGTTGGAATCACCATTGTATGCGGGAACTGTCCGGTAGAGATGGGATTCGGAAATGCGAAAAAAGTGCTGAAGCATATGGGAAGGTTAGGTGTTCCTGTCTATATAGGCGTAGAAAAACCGCTGCGCCGGGAGTATGTCAACGCACTTGACACGCATGGAGAAGATGGACTTGGTGAAAGCTTTTTACCAGAAGTAGAAGGATTCCGTCAGGAGATGGGAGCAGTGGAATTCCTTGCATCAAAGCTGAAAGAAGGACACATTTCCGTAATAGCACTTGGACCGATGACGAATCTTGCAACATTGCTCGAACAAGACAGAGTTGCGTTTGATCAGATCGAAGAATTCGTGTCTATGGGCGGAACGTTCAAAAGCCATGGAAATTGTTCGCCGGTAGCGGAATACAATTACTGGTGTGATCCGGATGCGGCAGCGAAAGTATATGATGCAATGTATCAGAATGGACGGAAGATCCATATGATCGGTCTGGATGTGACGAGAGAAATTGTTCTGACACCAACGATTCTTGAGTATATGTGCCGGATAAATGCAAAAAGAGGTGTATTTATTAAGAAGATCACAAAGTTTTATTTTGATTTTCACTGGCAGTGGGAACACATCGTCGGATGTGTGATCAATGATCCTCTTGCTGTAGCATATTTTATTGATCCTTCGATCTGTGAAGGATTTGAATCCTTTGTCCAGATTGAGACAGAAGGGATATCACTGGGGCAGTCGGTTGTCGATTCGATGAATTTTTACCGGAAAGAACCGAATGCAAAAGTACTGACACAGGTAGATACATATCGTTTTTTCGAAATGATGCTTTCGAGAGTACTGGAAGTAGAACCTGAGAGTCTGGATATTTTGGAAAATGTATTATAAGTGAGGAGAAGTAAGTCATGAAAAAAACATCAACATATAGAGTATCAACATATAAAATCTGCATCGTTGCATTTGCAATCTGCATTAATCTGGTCGGAGGACAGATTGCATTATTTCTGAAGCTTCCAATTTACCTGGACAGTATCGGAACCGTATTCATTGCATCCACATTAGGTCCGATTTATGGAATGCTTCCGAATGTGATCAGTGGTCTGTTCATGGGAATGACGGTTGACGTATATTCTTTATACTATGCACCTGTCGGTATCATTCTTGGTCTGGTGACAGGTCTGGTATATCAGAAATATAAGCCGAAAAAATGGTGGATATTTGTGGCAGCGCTGGTAATTACATTACCGTCAACCATTGTAAGTTCCTGCATTACGGCATTCTTATTTGGCGGGATTACATCATCAGGTTCTACGGTTCTGGTGCAGCTTCTTGCCAAAACCCCGATGGGAATGGTAGGAGCATGCTTTGTGGTTCAGTTTTTTACAGATTATATTGACCGTGTGATCTGTCTGTTCGTGGTAAGCGCGCTTACAAAGGCATTGCCAAGGAATATGATGGAGAGATTATAAGGTGACCTTATAAGGAAAATTTGTAGAGAAAAGTTCATAAAGGCGATTATATAGAGGAAAATTTATAGAGAAATTAAAAAGAGAACTTATAGAGGAGAAGGTAGAAAGTGAATGTATTGATAACAGGTACAAGTTCCGGAATTGGAAAAGGGTGTGCGAAATATTTTCTGAAAAACGGACATAAAGTTTATGGATTTGACCGGAAAGAATCTACAATAGAACATCCGGATTATAAGCATTATTGTCTGGACATCCGTGATAAAGAGATGTATCCAGAACTTCCGCCCATGCAGATCGTGATCAACAACGCAGGTGTACAAAATGAAGATGATATTGATATCAATCTGAAAGGAACCATTGCGGTCACAGAACATTACGCAGTACAGCCGGAGATCCGATCTGTGATTATGATTGGATCTGCAAGCGGCCATACCGGATCGGAATTCCCGGAATATGCGGCAAGTAAAGGTGGGGTCCTTTCATATACCAAAAATGTTGCGATGAGAATTGCTCCGTATCAGGCGACCTGCAACAGTCTGGATTTCGGCGGAGTGATGACAGAGTTAAATAAACCGGTGATGGAAGATGAAAAACTGTGGAATGCGATCATGGATCTGACTCCTTTAAAACGCTGGATGAGTGTGGAAGAAGCTGCAGAATGGATTTATTTTATGGCGGTGCAAAACAGATTCTGCACAGGCCAGAATATTCTGATCGATGGACTGGAAGCAGGAAACAGTAATTTTATATGGCCGGAGTAGAGATCAGATAAAACCATAGAGAACGGTGTAGAAAAGAGGTATAGAACATGGAGTTTAAATACTGTAAATTAGAAATATTTCTCCCGCCGACGCATCTGGAAGTTGTGCAGAAAGCACTGCAGGAGGTTGATGCGGGACATATCGGGAACTATGATTCGTGCATGTCGGTAAGTCCGGTAACGGGTTACTGGCGTCCGCTTGACGGATGTGATCCGTATATCGGAACCAACGGTGAGATCAGCTGCGAACCGGAGTTGAAGGTGGAAGTAACAGTGTATACAGAAAATGTCGATAAGACGATTGAAGCCGTGAAGAAGGTACATCCGTATGAAGAACCGGTGATCAATGTGATACCGCTATGGAGAACAAGCTTTTAAGTCTGGAGTATATAAGTAAAGCCGTTGATGCTAATTTTTGTGGTTACAGCACTTCAATGCGCCTTGGAAGGAGGAGAACGCATATGTCAGAAAGAAATCATGAAGTTATAAAAAGTCAGCAGCTTTTAGATGAATATGGCAATATTGCGGAGCCGGGCTGGTCGAGAAAGCAGTTGCAGCAATATTCAAGAACACAGATCAAAGCACCAAAGTTCCGGATCAAAGAATGGGACTATTATCTTGTAGTGGGTGATGATTGTGCTGTGGCATTTACACTTTCAGATGACGGTTATGTGGGATTGCAGTCTGTGTCTCTGCTTGATTTTTCGGGAGAACCGTGGGAACATACGGAGACAAGAATGCTGGCATAATTTTAAGGAACAATGGGAAGTTGCCGATTTTTTACAAAAGAAATCTTGACAGTAACATTGAATGCTGTACAATAATGTTAACAGAACCCACCACGCCTCTGATTTTTATGCGCAACCCGGTGGGACTTTTTATTTGTGGATTATTTTATGTATCAGTATCCAAAACAATCATTAACAATAAACAAGGTGATTTATACCAAGTCCTTGAATATGCGAGAAAGCGTGATATTCAAGATGTTTATTTGCTTTACCCAATGTACAGGTACGAGGAAAAAGAGAAAGAATTTCCTGTGGCGGTGAGTGAAAGTCCTAGCGGAGATATAAATGTTCATTTTATAAGAATGCCGTTTATATTTGAAGAGGACGAAGATAGAACAAGGCAGCAGTTAACTGATGTTATAAAGGTTGTATTTAGTATACAGAAGGATCACTATTATGAATAATGAAGCTGAAATAAATGTTGAAATACCTGAGATAACAGCAATGTTTGTAGGGACAAAAGGAAAATACGGATTTGCTCAGGTCGTTGACGATTTTCCAAATGCTAAGGAAGTCCGAATATTAACATATAGTAGAATAGGTTATGGAAATAATAATCTTAAACTGAGAGAATTACAAACACTATCACCTGAAACAAAATTATGTATTATTGTTGCATTACCTGGATTAAAGAATCCAAAGATTGATGGTCAGTATGAACATAACCAGTTTAGAGAGGACTCCATCGTGATGGAATTGGGTAAAATCAAGCAACAATTTGATATAAGCCAATATTCGTCAAAGGATGTAGAAATGTATGTCTGCTTTAAAAATCATGCCAAGTTAATTGGGACGGAAAATGTTCTTTATATTGGTTCTGCAAACTATTCTGATAATAGCGTTCAAAATTATGAAGCAGGTATGATTATAAGGGATAAGTCTGTTATAAAGGAGATTTATGAAAAATATTTTGATGAAATCGTGGCCGTTAGGTATTATGCAGATGAATACGATACTATCAGATTGAAAATATTATCAATTGCTGAGGGCTTAGAAAATTTAAAAATGGATATTGATATCTTTATATATTATTTTGAGGATAGGGCTGAAAATGCAGACAATATGAAGAAAACATATATGATGCTCTTGAATAAGATGAAGGAAGTTATTATGCAACTTGAATCTTGTGATGGAAAGCTAATGGAAACTGTATTATCAGATATATGTGGAGTGCAAAATGTTATGGAGGATATAAGTCGCCAGATCTACGATGCATTTGATTCAGGATATGAAAAACAGATAGAGTTTTTTGCGGATTATTATGAGGAGTATCATAAGGAAAGAATGGGTGTTAATTCTTGTGACTCATGGATTGACGAGGACACACCATATATTTTGTTAAGTGAAGAAGTGGAGCAGGAATATTATGTTTCTGAATATTGGACCGATGAATTGAAAAAAAAATATGAGGTGGTAGAAACAATAAGAGAGATAGATGGTTTGATAAAAATAATCAATGGACTTGTTGTCGAATTGAATAAAAGCCCATATGAATTATTTGAGTCTGAACTTGTTCAAGTGGGGACGGATAAAAATGCATTAAAATAAAAAGATGATAGGAGTAACATTCTATACAATTTTTTATTATGAACAGTTAAGAGATTTTTTGTTTTGTTTATTGGATAGAATAAAGGAGAAAGGAAAATGGGAATACCTGGAATACAAGAATTGTATAACCAAATATTGGGATATTTGTTAGAATGCAGGCAGGATACTCTTGTTTCTATTCGAAAAGCTATGCAGGAGTATTTCTACATATCGGAAGACGATGTTTTTGTAAATGAAAAGCATGAAGGCAAGTATACCTTGCCCTATTTTGAAGTGGTTTGCAAAAAGTGTAGTAATTAACAAGAAAAATACAATGCTCGAAAAAGCCGATAAAACCTTGTAAAACTCGGCATTATAGGGCATTTCAGAATAGGAGAATTTTATGATTAAAGTACTTTTCATTTGCCACGGCACTCTTTGAAAGCTTCGCCAAAAAGCCAGTAAAATTAAGGCCTGGAAGGCATAGACAGTTGAAAAATAACCCACGGTATTTTGTGCAGATATTACATGTAAATATAGATGATGCTTGGGACGCAATATGATAGAATGGTTACAAGAAAAATTTGTAGGAATATAAAGATATGGAATTAAGATTATTACGCTATTTTTTAACAGTAGCAAAAGAACAGAGCTTTACAAAAGCAGCAGAACAATTGCATATTACCCAACCAACGCTATCCAGACAAATGGCGGCATTTGAAGAGGACCTGGGAATAACATTATTTATTCGAAACGGGAAGAAAATATCGCTCACTGATGAAGGAATTTTATTAAAAAGGCGTGCCTTGGAGATTCTTAATCTTGAGGAAAGGACGCTTGAGGAACTGAAAGGAAAAGAAGAGGTTGTAGAGGGCACGATAACCATTGGATGCGGTGAATTTGCAGCAGTGGAGACATTGGCGAAGATATGTAAAACATATAAAGAAAAATATCCGCTGGTTCAGATTGTATTGCATACTGCAACAGCAGATGCAGTGTATGAGATGATGAACAAAGGACTTGTAGATATTGCATTATTCATGGAGCCGGTGGACACCGAAGGGCTGGATTATATCAGAATTACAGATTGCGATCACTGGTGTGTCGGAATGCGACCAGATGATCCGCTGGCAGAAAAAGAGTTTATAAAAAAAGAAGATCTTATTGGAAAGCCCTTGATCCTGCCGGAAAGAATGAACGTTCAAAGTGAACTTGCCAACTGGTTTGGGAAAGACTTTTCAAAATTACAGATTGCTTTTACGAGTAATCTTGGAACGAATGCCGGAGTTATGGCGGCAAATGGACTGGGGTATCCAATTTCAATTGAGGGTGCTGCAAAGTATTGGCGAGAGGATATTCTTGTACAGCGAAGAATTTCTCCTGAAATCACGACCAGTACGGTGATTGCCTGGCGACGGAATATTCCATATTCTTTGGCGGTCCGTAAAATGATCGAGGAGATTAATGCTTTTCAGGCATAAAACAAAATTCAATATAAGCATTAGACATAATGAAGCGATAGAGCTTAAAATAGATGTGTAAGATGAATGTAAATCTTATACATCTATTTTTTGTGAAAAATACGTATAGAAAGGGGCTTTTTATTATGAGTAAAAAATTAGTGGCATTTTTCAGTGCAAGCGGAACAACAAAAAAAGTAGCACAGATGATCGCAGAGGAAGTAAAAGCGGATTTGTTTGAGATTGAGCCGAAAGTTCCATATACAAAGCCTGATCTTGACTGGATGAATAAAAAATCCAGAAGCAGTGTGGAAATGAGTGATAAAAAATATAGACCGGCGATTATGAAAAAAGAGATGGATATGAGTTCTTATGACGAGATCCTTCTGGGATTCCCTAAAATGGAGTACAGTTTATAGTAGTGTATAGCGTGTACCAAGTTATAATTATGGGGTTGAAAATAACAGTATACACAGATAATGTGGAAAAATGTGTATGACGTTTATATAGAAAATAACATTGAAAAAGAAATTCAAGAATGGGTAAATTCATTAAATTTAAAATAGAATAATAATTACATGAGTGACAGAAGATAAGAATCTGAATTCCCTGTCAC